>NZ_VCIW01000015.1 GCF_005765165.1 Paenibacillus antri
AAAGCATCTAAGCGTGAAGCCCCCCTCAAGATGAGATTTCCCTGCTTGAAGACCCCATGTAGACGACGTGGTTGATAGGTTCGGGGTGGAAGCGCGGCAACGCGTGGAGCTGACGAATACTAATCGGTCGAGGACTTATCCAACATTTTCGGAGTGTACAATTGTTTCGCATCCAGTTTTCAGGGGGCAAGACTCCTTGAACGCAACATATTGTTGTTTCTTGGCGGAAACAACACCCAGGTTTGGTGATAATGGCGGAAGGGAACCACGCGTACCCATCCCGAACACGAACGTTAAGCCTTCCAGCGCCGATGGTACTTGGACCGCAGGGTCCCGGGAGAGTAGGACGTCGCCAAGCAGAAATAACAAGAACGCCTCCGATTCGCTTTGCCGATCGGAGGTGTTTTTGCATTGGTTAAAGGTTATGGAACCCAAAATAAACGGAACGGGGGGGGGCTAACGATATGAAAAAAAAGTACGGGTGGACGCTGCAACGAAGAATCGCATGGTTTACCGTGTTCCTTGTTTTACTGATTATCGTTCAAATCGGCATCCTTACCTACTATTCCGTGTCGCGCACCGTCGAGAAAGAAATCGGCAGTCGCGCGCTTCACATTGCTTCGCAGGTTGCGGCATCTCCGGAAGTTGTTCAAGGCTTTAAAGAAGAAGATCCGTCTGCGACGATTCAACCGTTCGTCGAACGCATTCGCATTCTTACGGACGCCGAATTTATCGTCGTCGGCGATGCCGAGGGCATCCGTTATTCTCATCCGATCCCGTCTCGCATCGGGAAGGAGATGGTCGGCGGCGACAACGATCGCGCGCTGCTGCTTGGGGAATCCTATACGTCGAAGGCCAAAGGATCGCTCGGCTTATCGCTTCGAGGGAAAGTCCCCGTTCGCGACGAGGCCGGGAACGTTATCGGCATCGTATCGGTCGGATTTCTGTTAGAGGATATTCGCCAAATGACGATCGACTACGGGAAGAAAATCGCTTGGGTCGCGGGGGCGGGGTTGTTCGTCGGCATCGCGGGCGCCATGCTGCTGGCGAGAAGTATTAAGCGAACGATGTTCGGACTCGAGCCGGAAGAAATTTCGTCGCTGTATCAAATTCGGGATACCGTCATCCAATCGATCCGCGAAGGCATCATGGTCGTGAATAAAGACGGGAACATCGAACTGCTCAATGAGACGGCTCGAAACATCTTGTCGGTGCCGAAGGGGAAAAATATTATCGGGCAACCCGTGATCGAATACGTGCCGAACGGCCAATTGCTCGAAGTGCTGCGCACCGGAGAGCGCCAGCTGGACCAAGAGAGCGACTTAGGCGGGAAAACGATCATCGCCAACCGGATTCCCGTGAAATCCGGAGGAGAGGTGATCGGCGTCGTATCCAGCTTCCGCTTAAAATCGGAGATCGATCAGCTGACCGAAGAATTGTCCCAAGTCCAACGTTATTCGGAAGCGCTTCGGGCTCAAACCCATGAGTATAATAACTTTTTATACACCGTCTCGGGTCTCATTCAGTTAGGGGCTTATGACGAAGCGTTGGAATTGATCCATAAAGAATCGAGCGATACGCAGGACTGGATCCAGGTAATTACGGACCGGATTCGCGACCCGGCGGTAGGCGGCATCCTGCTCGGATTTATGAACCGCTCCAGGGAGTTGAAGGTCGATTTGACGTTGGATCGGGAGAGCTCGCTGAAGAAGCTGCCGGCTCGGATCCGAAGCGAGTCCGTCGTTTCGATTCTCGGCAATTTGGTTACGAACGCGTTCGAGGCGGTCGGGAGGAACGACGAAGCCGACCGTAAGGTACGAATTTTCTTGCTCGATCTCGGCGACGATCTTCTGCTTGAGGTCGAAGATTCCGGTCCGGGAATCGCTGATGAAGATATGCCGTACCTATTCGAGCTCGGGTTTACGACGAAGGAAGCGAAACACGGAAAACGCGGCTTCGGCTTAACGAGAGTCGCGGAGCTTACAAAGCAGTTAGGAGGCACCGTCTCCGTAGAGGAAGGCGAATGGGGCGGCGCTCGCTTTGTCGTAGCGATACCGAAGGAAGGACGGCAGGGGAATGAATCCGAATAAAGAACCGCCTATTGAGGTGCTAATCGTCGAGGACGATCTACGGATCGCGGAAATTCATCGCCGATTTACGGAGAAGCACGACGGATTCCGGATCGTGGCGACGGCGTCGACCGGGGAGGAGGCTAAAGATTGGTTAAGCGTCGTCAAGCCGAACCTGGTTTTATTGGACGTTTATCTGCCCGATATGCTGGGAATCGATCTCGTGCGGTTTATCCGCAACGAAAACCTCGATACGGATATTATTATGATCACCGCCGCGTCGGAGACGGATGTCGTGAAGCATGCGATGCACGGCGGCGTATTCGATTTTATCATGAAGCCGCTTACCTATGAACGCTTCAAGAACAGTCTGGACCGGTACCGCGAGGCGCGGGCGCATCTGCGGGGAAGCTCCCGGCTGACCTCGGAACAAATCGAACGGCTGTGGCAGGGAACGGTGGCGACGGGCGCAGCGCTTCGGGAATCGAGCGAAGCGATGCCCAAAGGAATCGACCCGCTGACGCTGGAGAAGGTGATGGAAAGCATTCGTCTTTCCGGACCGGAGGGCGTTACGGCGGAATCGGTGAGCGGCAATACCGGGCTTAGCCGTTCCACCTCGCGCAGATATTTGGAATACCTCGTCTCGCAGAAAAAGCTTACCGCGCAGCTGAACTACGGCACGATCGGAAGGCCGGAACGAAGGTACGTCGCAAAGCCGTGATTTTTATGATCAAAAGGAACGAAAAGACGTTAATACCGTTTATGACCGCAAACTAGGAGCGGTCATTTTTTTTTGTTACAGTAAGTGAGCGCTTTCATTCCGGCGTAATCATATGGTCCAGGGGGTCCAACCATGAACAAACGGTTTTCCAAAACGATACCTGCACTTTTATTTGCAAGCGCTTTAGTCGCATCGCTCGCCGCATGTTCGACGGGAGGCGCCGGCGGCGGCAGCGCCTACCCGGAGCGGGCGATAACGATCGTAGCGCCGTCCGGTGCGGGCGGCGGCTGGGATAAGACGGCTCGCTCGGTCGCGAAGGTGCTAAGCGAAACGAAGCTCGTCGAAAAATCGATCACGGTCGAAAATAAACCGGGCGGCGGCGGCGCCGTATTTATGGCGGAATACGCGACGGCGGACGCGAAGAACGATTACAAGCTGTTCGTCAACTCGCCGCCGATTTTGATCAACCACAACAAGAAGGAAGGGAACAGCCCATACGGGTACAAGGATACGACGCCTCTCGCGCAATTGACGAAAGATTTCGGAGCGGTCGTCGTCGGCGCGGATTCGCCGTATAACGATCTGCCGAGCTTGCTGGACGCGATCAAAGCCGATCCTACTTCGATCACCGTAGCCGGCGGATCGGCTCCGGGCTCGATGGACCACCTGATCGCCGTGCTCCCTGCCTTTAAATACGGGATCGATCCGAAGCAAGTGAAGTATGTGTCGTATGACGGCGGAGGCGAAGCAATCGCCGCGCTGCTTGGCGGGTCGGCCGACGTCATCGCGACGGACGTGTCCGGCGTAGGCGAGTACTTGAAGGCCGGCAAGGTGAAGGTGCTCGGGATTAGCGCGCCGGAACGGCTGGTCGGCGAGCTCGGCGAGCTGAAGACGTTCAAGGAGCAGGGCGTCGAAGCGGAATTTTTGATTTGGCGCGGCGTGTTCGGCCCGAAAGAAATGTCCGACGGCGCCAAGACGTACTGGTCGGAAAAACTCAAAGCGCTCTCAGACAACGAGGCTTGGAAGGCCGAACTGCAAGCGAACGCATGGGAAAGCGATTATAAAGATGCCGAAGCGTTCGCGGCGTTCCTTGCTGAACAGGACAAATTGGTGCAAGAGTTGTTATCCGCGCTCGGTATGTCGAAATAACGATACCGCCGGCCGAGAGAAGGGGGAACCCCTTCTCTCCTTTTTCACCTAAGAGAGGAGGTTTCCTTCATGAGCAAAACGTTCAGCCGGATCGTCAGCATCGCGCTGTTCGTCCTTGGGGCGGCTTTCCTTATGGAGAGCGGACGGATTTCGGAAAGCGCGTACGGGAGCAACGTCGGTCCGAATCTGTTTCCGATGGGGCTCGGCATTCTGCTGATGCTGCTATGCGTCCGATTGTTTTATGAAACGTTCCGGTATCCGAAAGAGGAAGGCGAGCCTTCGGTCAAGCTCGACTATAAACGATTTCTTATGATTTTGGGGGCGGCGCTGCTTTATGCGATGCTGCTGCAACCGCTCGGTTATTTGATTACGACCTTCGCGTTCCTGACGTTTAGTTTTCAGGTGATGGAGAAGGGGAAGTTATGGAAAAGCTTGGCCATAGCCGCCGCTTTCGCGTTCGGAGTGTATTTCTTATTCGTTGGCGTGCTGGAAGGCTCGCTGCCGGGCCTCCCGGTCTGGTTCCGGTAACTAGAGAGAAAAGGAGGGATAGAGAGTGGATACGATCCAATTTTTAATGAACGGCTTCGCCGAAGCGCTGCAATGGCATAATCTCGTCTTCGCCTTCGTCGGCGTGCTGATCGGGACGGCGGTCGGCGTGCTGCCGGGCATCGGACCGATGAGCGGGGTGGCGCTCCTCATCCCGGTCACCGCGTCGCTGACCGCCGGTCAGGAACCGGAATCCGCGGCGGCCAGCGCCATCATCCTGTTGGCCGGCGTCTACTACGGCGCCATGTACGGAGGGTCGACGACGTCGATTCTACTGAATACGCCGGGGGAGTCGTCTTCGGTCGTAACCGCGTTGGACGGATACCAGCTCGCGCGGCAAGGACGGGCGGGCTCGGCGCTCGCGATCGCGGCGATAGGCTCCTTCGTCGCCGGCATCGTGGCGCTCGTCGGACTCGTGGCGCTGGCGCAGCCGTTGTCGGCCGTCGCGTTGTCGTTCGGGCCGGCGGAATACTTTTCGCTCATGTTATTGGGTTTATGTGCGGTCAGCGGTCTCGCCGGAAAGTCGATGACGAAGGCGCTACTGATGACGGTGCTCGGGCTGCTGCTCGCGACGATCGGGATCGACAGCGTGTCCGGGGTGGCCCGCTTCACGTATGGTATCCCGGTACTATATTCCGGGTTGGAATTTTTGACGATCGCGGTCGGTTTGTTCGCGCTCGGGGAAGTGTTTAAGACGATTCTGGAACGAGAAAACGGCGGAGGAACGATCGCGAAGGTCGGACGCATCCTGCCGACGAGGCAGGATTTGAAGGACAGCGGCGGTCCGATTTTGCGAGGCTCCATCCTAGGCTTCTTCATCGGCATCTTGCCGGGCGCGGGAGCGACGCTCGCTTCTTTCTTCTCTTACATCATGGAGAAGAAAATCAGCAAACATCCGAAGAAGTTCGGCCATGGCGCCATCGAAGGCGTCGCCGCGCCGGAATCGGCGAATAACGGGGCGTCGGGCGGGGCGTTGATTCCGCTGCTGACTCTGGGCATCCCCGGTTCGGGCACGACGGCGATCTTAATGGGCGCGCTGATCATGTACAACGTCCAGCCGGGTCCGCTGTTATTCACGGATCACCCGACGATCGCTTGGGGGCTGATCGCAAGCATGTTTATCGGCAACTTGATGCTGCTCGTGCTGAACATGCCGCTCGTGAAAGTTTTCGCCAAAATTATCGACACGCCGGCCAAATATTTGCTGCCGATCATTATCGCGATCTCGATCTTCGGCGTATACGCGGTGCAGTATACGACGTTCGATCTATTGCTCTTGATCGGATGCGGCGTCGTCGGATATTTCTTATCGAAGCATGATTTCCCGATCGCCCCGCTTGTGTTGGCGATCGTGCTCGGACCGATGATCGAAACCAACATGAGGCGCGCGCTGACGATTTCCAACGGCGACTTCATGATTTTCCTTCAGAAGCCGGTTTCGGTCTTGTTCTTAGCGATCGCCATGCTGTGGATGGTCGTGCCGCTCCTGCTGAAGAGCAGAGGCAAGAACGTCATCGTAAGCGAAGAAGCATGAGCGTCCTGCTTCTGATCGTGCAAGAGGTGATGGTCCCGTTCTTCTTGTTAGCCGGACTGGGCGCCTTCTTGCAACGACGGCTCCGCTTCGACATGGGAACGTTGTCCAAGCTATTAAATGTGTATTTGCTGCCGGCGGTATGCTTCGTAAAGCTGTTTGACAGCTCGATCGACGCGGCGCTTGCCGGAGCTACGATCGGTTTCTGGTTGTTGTTGAACGCGACGCTCAGCCTCCTCTCCGCCGCGGCGGTCAAGGCGGTTCGCATCGGGAAGGAAGACGCGGACGTCGTCCAGAACAGCTTCATCCTAAGCAACCAAGGGAATTACGGATTGCCCGTCAGCGAGCTCGTATTCGCGCAGCATCCGCTCGGCGTCTCCGTACAGGTCATCATTTCCGTGATTCAAAATGTGTTTACGTACACCTTCGGCACGTTCCGGATGATTCCCGGCAAAGGCAAACAGCTGGCGGCGGCCCTCGCCGAGCATACCGTTCGGCTTCCGGTCATCTATGCGATGCTGGGCGCGGCGGCCCTTCGAATGCTGGACGTTCGAATCCCGGCGATTCTATGGGAACCTGTCGCAGGGGTATCGGACGCGTTCTTCGCGATCGCCTTGTTGACGCTCGGGGCGCAGCTGGCGAACGTTCAAGCGCTAAGCTTGGGCCGATCGGTCCTGCTGGGCACGATCGGACGGCTGCTGTTCGCGCCGGTCGTCGCGTTCGCGCTGATCCGCGGTTTCGGCTGGGACGGCGTGTTCGCTCAAGCGTTATTCATGGCTAGCGCGTACCCGGTTTCCCGGAACAGTTCGTTGATCGCTTTGGAATACGGCCGAAGTCCGGAGCTGGCCGCGCAATTGGTGGCGGTCACGACCGCAATCAGCTGCGTTACGGTGACGGCGGTCATCTCGTTGGCGTTGTATATTTGGTAAAAAGGGGTTTTGAAACATGGCGGGTCCGACTAGCGCAAGCACCACGATCGTATTGAGGTTGGAAATCGACAAGGAGAAGGCGACGTTCGGCAACATCGCGACGGCGATCGGGGAAGCGGGCGGCGATATCGTCGCCGTCGACGTGAATCGGCCGGGACGAACGACGACCGTTCGCGATATTACGGTGAACGTCATGGATTCACAACAAAGCAAGGCGATCGAACGGGTTTTGAACGATATGGACGGCGTACAAGTATTGCAGGTGTCCGACCAGACGTTCCTGCTGCATCTCGGAGGTAAAATCGAAGTGACGCCGAAAATCGCCATCAAGACGCGCGACGATTTATCCCGCGTCTATACGCCGGGCGTCGCGCGGGTGTGCACCGCGATCCACGAACAACCGAGCCGGGCGCACTCGCTGACGATCAAGCGAAACACGATCGCCGTCGTATCCGACGGTTCGGCGGTGCTCGGACTCGGGAATATCGGTCCGCTGGCCGCCATGCCCGTCATGGAAGGGAAAGCGATGCTGTTTAAGCAGCTGGCGGGCGTGGACGCGTTCCCGATTTGCTTGGACACGCAGGATACCGAGGAAATCATTCGAACCATCAAGCTGATCGCGCCGGCGTTCGGCGGCATCAACCTGGAGGACATCTCGTCGCCCCGCTGCTTCGAGATCGAAGAACGGTTGACGCAAGAGCTGGATATTCCCGTCTTTCACGACGACCAACACGGCACCGCCGTCGTTCTGCTGGCGGGATTGTATAACGCCGTGAAGGTCGTGAGGAAACGGCTGGAGGATTGCAAGGTCGTCCTCTGCGGCGTCGGCGCGGCGGGCATCGCCTGCACGAAAATTTTGCTTGCCGCGGGGGTACGCAATATCATCGGAGTCGATCGGGACGGCGCGCTCGTTCGCGGGAAATCGTACGCGCACGGCGCCTGGACATGGTATGCGGAGCATACGAATCCGAACGGGGAAGCCGGATCGTTGTCGGACGTCATCGACGGCGCGGACATATTCATCGGCGTATCCGGCCCGGGCGCGTTGAAGCCGGGGGACGTGAAACGAATGGCTCCGGATCCGATCGTCTTCGCCATGGCGAACCCGACGCCGGAAATTTCGCCGGAGGAGGCGGAAGGGTACGTGCGCGTCATGGCGACCGGCCGATCCGATTACCCTAATCAGATCAATAACGTGTTGTGCTTCCCGGGGCTGTTCCGAGGAGTGCTCAATTGCAGAGCTTCGCGCGTGACGGAACGAATGAAATTGGCCGCGGCGCAAGCGATCGCCTCCGTCGTCACGAGCGAAGAATTGAACGAGCACTATATTATCCCGAGCGTGTTCAACCAATCGGTGGCGGATCGGGTGAAGGACGCAGTCATGGCTGCGGCGATCGAAGACGGCGTGGCGCGCCGTCGGCCGCGATAACTTTATCATCGGAGGCGCTTATATGAGCGGAATCGAAACGCGGGCGATCGTGGACATCAACAAGGAGGCGAACCGTTTCCGATCCAGCATCGTACTGAGATGGGACGGGAAGGTTATCGACGCGAAGAGCATCCTGGGGTTAAGCTTGACGTTGTTGGGATCTCAGAGCTACGCGCTGGAGATCCACGGACCGGACGAGGTCGAGGCGAAAGCCGCCATGCTTGCGGTATTTCGCAAGCATCATCTTGCAATCGAGACAATGTAATCCGCTATTCGATCCATACGGATTCCTAAATGCGTTACGCCCCGCGAGATCACTCTCTCGCGGGGTTTTTCGTCGAGCGACGGAGAAAACCAGCCATTTTTACAGCGCCGAAAAAAAGGGACAAGCTATTTTCGAAAAATCGCCCTTGATCGCCGTTCTTGCCGCCACATCGTTGTTGATGCGGAGAAAAAAATTCGTATAGTAATAATTGTTGGCACTCTAATAGAAGGAGTGCTAACAGAATACCTTTTTTAGGAGGGATTTTCGATGTTGAAGCCTCTAGGCGACCGTGTCGTAATTGAACCCCTGAAACAGGAGGACCGAACCGAAAGCGGCATCGTGCTACCGGAGAAGGCGAAGGAGAAGCCGATGCGAGGCGTGGTCGCGGCCGTCGGCCGAGGGCGGATCGAGAACGGAAAGACGATTTCGCCGGACGTGAAGGTCGGCGATCTGGTGCTCTACAACAAATACGCGGGCACCGAAATCAAGTACGATCAGAAAGAATTGCTCATTATGAGAGAATCCGATGTGTTAGGCATTCTGGAGCCTTCGAAGGAAAAGGAGCTGGTCCACAATGGCTAAACAAATTTTATTCAGCGAAGCGTCTCGTCAGAAAATGCTGCGCGGCGTCGACGCGTTGGCCGACGCGGTGAAGGTGACGCTCGGGCCGAAAGGGCGCAACGTCGTGCTCGAGAAGAAGTTCGGCTCGCCTCTCATCACGAACGACGGCGTCACGATCGCCAAGGAGATCGAGTTGGAGGACCCGTTCGAGAACATGGGCGCGAAGCTCGTGAAGGAGGTCGCCACGAAGACGAACGACGTCGCGGGCGACGGCACGACGACGGCGACGGTGCTGGCGCAAGCGATGATCCGCGAGGGCCTCAAGAATGTCACCTCCGGCGCGAGCCCGATCGGAATCCGACGCGGCATCGAGAAGGCGGTGCGCGTCGCCGTCGAAGAAATCCGGAACATCTCGAAGGCGGTCGAGACGAAGGAGGAGATCGCGCAGGTCGCCTCCATCTCGGCGGCGGACGAAGAGATCGGCCGCATGATCGCGGAGGCGATGGAGGCGGTCGGAAGGGACGGCGTCATCACCGTAGAAGAGTCGAAGGGGTTCACGACCGAGCTCGAAACCGTAGAGGGCATGCAGTTCGATCGCGGTTACATTTCGCCGTACATGGTGACCGACTCCGATAAGATGGAGGCGGTGCTGGACAACCCGTTCATTCTTATTACCGACAAGAAGGTGTCGAACGTCCAGGAGCTGCTGCCCGTGCTCGAGAAGGTGATGAAGGCGGGCAGGCCGCTGCTCCTGATCGCCGAAGACGTCGAAGGGGAGGCGCTCGCGACGCTCGTCGTCAACAAGCTGCGCGGCACGTTCACCTGCGTCGCCGTGAAGGCGCCGGGCTTCGGCGATCGCCGCAAGGCGATGCTGCAGGATATCGCGACGCTCACCGGCGGGCAGACGATCACGCAAGAGCTCGGACTGGAGCTGAAGAGCGCGGAGCTCGACCAGCTCGGGACGGCGCGACAGGTGCGCGTCGCGAAGGAGACGACGACGATCGTCGACGGCGGCGGCGCGAAGCAAGACATCGATGCGCGCGTACAGCAGATCAAGAGGCAGATCGAGGAGACGACGTCGGATTTCGACCGCGAGAAGCTGCAGGAGCGCCTCGCGAAGCTCTCTGGCGGCGTAGCCGTCGTGAAGGTGGGCGCGGCGACGGAGACGGAGCTGAAGGAGAAGAAGCTGCGCATCGAAGACGCGCTGAACGCGACGAGAGCGGCGGTGGAGGAAGGCATCGTCTCGGGCGGAGGCGTCGCGCTTGTGAATGCGGTCAAGGCCGTGGAATCGATCAAGACGGACGCCGAGGACGAAGCGACCGGCGTCAGAATCGTGCTGCGCGCCCTGGAAGCGCCGCTTCGCGCGATCGTTCAGAACGCCGGCGTGGACGGCTCGGTCGTCGTCGAACGCATCAAGCGCGAACCGGTCGGAGTCGGCTACAACGCTGCCACCGGCGAATGGACGAATATGATCGAGAGCGGCATCGTCGATCCGGCGAAGGTGACCCGATCGGCGCTGCAGAACGCCGCCTCGGTCGCCGCGATGTTCCTCACGACGGAGGCCGTCGTCAGCGACAAGCCGGAGCCGAAGAAATCGAATCCGTCGCCGGCCGATCACGATATGTAACCCGGCGCTTCCGTTTTTTCGCGAGTCGGGTGAGGGACCGTGCGCGAATTTTTGCTCTACTGTACCGATTGCCATGAATATACGGCGTTGGGAAGATTCGTCGAGAACGAAGGGCATTTCGAAGGCGAATACTCGCTGTTGCACAATCGCAGGACGAACCACGACGAGTTGCTGTGCCGGTTTTTGATTCGCCATGCGAGACATCCGCTTCGAATGGAGGAAAACCGGACGAAGTCGTACGCAGACGTCCTGAGGACGGCGGAACGATTCATGGAATCGGACATCGACGACTTCGTCGAACGGCAGGCGGAACGAGACGTTGACCGAGAGAGAGAACGGGCGATGGAGAGAGGCCTCGGCCAGCTGCAGTTGAACGTGTTAAGCGGGCTGTTGGCGCAAGAAGCGGAATCGATCTCGCGGGTGAAAGCCGATCACGCGGCGCAGGCGCAGTTCCTGCTCGGGAAGGAAGAGGGGCTGAAGCTGGCGTCGAAGCTGCTCGACGAGCTGTCGCAGAAGACGAATGCGTTGTTCCGGTAAATTTCCTAGGAAAGCGCAGAAATCGACAAAGAGACAACCCCGAAATACCTATTCCAAAATACCTAAGTTTGGTATATACTAGACGTATAACTTTTGTTAAGGGCAAACCCGGCGAAAGCCGGAGACGCAAAGCCACGGGCCTACCGCGACAGCAACGGCAGCCGGGTTCCCAAGAGATATACGTCGCTGCGAATGGACGCTATCCTGTGGGATGGCGTTATTTTTATTTTTTAGGAGGAATGGAAGATGAAGAAGAAAATTGCGTTACTCTTGGGAGCCGCGATCGTCGCTCAATCCGTTATGGCCATGTCCGCGTCGGCGGCGCACAAATCCGCGTACGACATTAATATCCGGTTGAACTCGTCGCTGCTCGGCAAGATCGTGCAGCCGTTGACCGGCACGGGAGAGACGACGTACCAGCTTCAAGAAGGCGTACATAGCTTGTTGGGCAATACGACGGGACTGGAGCTCGATTATTTCTACGTCAATCTGTACGTGAACGACCAACACGTCGCTGCGATCGATCCGCCGCTTCCGATGTATTAATAAATACGTTATAGCGAAAAAAGAACGCGCCCGCACCCCTTCTCGGCGAGAGGGGGGGCGGGC
Source organism: Paenibacillus antri (assembly GCF_005765165.1). NCBI lineage: Bacteria > Bacillati > Bacillota > Bacilli > Caryophanales > Paenibacillaceae > Paenibacillus > Paenibacillus antri. The sequence goes on from NZ_VCIW01000015.1 coordinate 11,974, forward strand.
GCGTCCGTCGTTCGGGGCACTTACCCGTCGAGCCGGTCTCTATTTTGGAACAGCGCTTCGACGGCTTCCGGGTGGTACATCTTCCGGCTGCGGTCGATCTCGTCGAGCGCTTCCGCCTTCGGAATGCCGGGACGGTACACTCGATTGGTCGTTAGGGCGTCGTAAGAATCGACGACCGCCACGATGGCCGAAGCGACCGAAATCTCGGAGCCCTTCAGTCGAAGCGGATAACCCGAGCCGTCGAATCGCTCGTGATGCTGTTCTACGATCGGACCCGCAGACAGCAGGCTGGGCAGACCGGTCTCGTGCAGCATCTGTCTTCCGAACGTCGGGTGCATCCGCATGACGCGCCACTCTTCGTCCGTCAGCTTGCCAGGCTTGCCGAGAATCGAATCGGGCACCTTGATTTTCCCGACGTCGTGCAGGAACGATCCGAAATTTAAGTAGGCGAGCTCCGTGGAAGAGAGCGCCATCGTCTCTCCGAGCATCATCGACAGGCGCATGATTCTATGGCAATGGTCCGCGGTGTAACCGTCCTTCTGCTCGATGTCGACGGCGAGACTCATCAATTCGCGGATTTGATTGCTGTAATGATGGAACACCGGTTGGGAGGAGCAATACAGAAACTCGACGTCGGTCTCCGCGACGAAGACGGCTTCCTTCAGCACCGGAGAAGCCGAGAGGAAATCGCCGGCCTGCAGCACTCGCTTGTCGCCCGCGCCGCCGGTCCAACGCAGCCTCCCCGAGATCATGAACAACCCTTCCAGGGCCGTCCACCCGTCCGCCGGACTGAGTCCCCAGTGCGATCCCGCCGACAGCTTATGTAAGATCAATTCCGTGCCGTCCCCCGAGGCCAGCAGCCGCAGCTCCAACCCCTTCAAGGACACCCGTTCCAACCCTTCTCCGGAACGCAACAGCGTAATCCCGGAATCCGGATCCGCTTCGAGCATGTTCGGCTCCTCCAATCGTACTGGCTGTTTTCCCTCATTATAAGCGACGTAAATGTAAAAATGGATGTGATTTGGCGCGAGTCAAAATACGCTTTTTTGTATTTAGGCGGCGTTTTCGGTAAAATGGTTCAGATAATAAGAAGAAACAGCGAACGGAAAGCGGTGAGCAGAGATATGTTATGGCACGAGCTTACGATATATACGACCGAAGAAGCGACGGAAGCGATCGCCGATTGGCTGCACGCGCAAGGCGCCGGCGGCGTCTCCATCGAGGAATCCGGAACGCTCGACCGCAAGCGCGACACGTCGCTCGGACAGTGGTACGAGAAGCCGCTGAACGACATCCCGGAGGGAGACGCGGTCATGCAGGCGTATTTCGGAGAGGAAACGGATATGGAAGCGATTCAAGCGGGCGTAAAAGAGCTGCTCGCGAAATTGCCTTCCTTCGGACTGAACCCCGGCCGAGGCGAGCTGTCGCTGGCGTCCATCCAGGAGGAGGCGTGGGCGGAGGCGTGGAAGCAATATTTCAAGCCGACGCACGTATCGGAGCGGCTCGTCATTAAGCCGACATGGGAGACGTACGAGCCGAAGCCGCACGAGACGATCATCGAGCTCGACCCTGGCATGGCGTTCGGCACCGGCACGCACGCGACGACGGCGCTGTGCATGCGCACGCTCGAGACGGTCGTCAAGCCGGGAGATCACGTGATCGACGTCGGCACCGGATCCGGCATTCTCGCCGTTACGGCGATCCGCCTCGGCGCGGAGCACGTGCTCGCGCTCGATCTCGATCCGGTGGCGGTGTCCAGCGCGAAGGAGAACGCCAAGCTCAACCGTCTCGAGGAGCGCATAACGGTTCAGCTGAGCGATTTGCTCGGCGCGCTGAAGACGACCGAGGCGTCGCCGGTGAAGCTGCCCGTGCAGGTCGTCGTCGCGAACATTCTCGCCGAGATCATCGCGACGTTCGTAGACGACGTCTATCAAGCGCTGGAGACGGGAGGCGCCTACGTCGCGTCCGGCATCATTACGAGCAAGGAAGACCTCGTAACCGAGGCGCTTACGCGAGCCGGCTTCGAGATGGAGAGCCGAAGCGAGGAGAACGGCTGGGTTGCGCTCGTCGCGAGAAAGAGGTAGCCGATGGATTTCCGATTGCCGTTCGAAATCGATCATTTGCCGTTCCTGTTTCTCGCGATCGTGATCGCCTTCACGGTCCACGAATTCGCGCACGCCGCGACCGCGTATCGGTTCGGCGATCCGACGGCGCAGAAACTCGGACGGGTGACGCTCAATCCGATGCCGCACGTCAGCTTGCTGGGCCTGCTCTTCATCTTGTTTCTCGGGTTCGGCTGGGCGCGGCCCGTGCCGGTCAATCGTTCCAACTTCAAGAATCCGAGACTGATGAGCATCGTCGTGTCCGCGGTCGGACCGCTCAGCAACCTCGTCGTCGCGATCGTCGCGGCCGCGGCCGCCTACGGCCTATTCGCGACGGGGGCGCTGGACGCCGCGTCGCCCGGGTTGTATCGGGCGGTCGGACTTATCTTTTTCTATCTCGTTCACATCAATATGTTGTTATTCATCTTTAACTTGATTCCGCTGCCGCCGCTCGACGGGTATCGGATCGTCGAAGACCTCGCGCCGCTGCGGCTGCGATTGCAAATGATGAAGTACGAGGCTTGGGGCGTATACATCTTCCTCCTGATCGTCTTCATCACGCCGGTGTTCAACGTAACGCTCGGCCCGATCCTGGGTCAGGTCGTCGTATGGCGCCACGCGCTGCTCGCCTTCATGTCCGCGCTGTTCGGCGCGAACATCGATTGGGTATACGTCTTCGGAGGGTAATATTGGCGGAGCGACATGGTTGGAAAACGATGCGGAAACGATGTAAACTGGAGTGAAGAACAGCGGAATGCAAAGATATTTCGTGACGCCGGACAATATGCTCGAGGACAAAGCGATCGTTCGCGGCGACGACGCCCATCATTTGATGCGCGTCATGCGCGCCGCCCCGGGAGACAAGGTGATCGTCAGCGACGGGGCGAACCGCGAATGTCTCGCGGAAGTCGTAGAGCTGTACAAGGAGAACGTGCTGCTCAAGCTGCTGGAGGAGCGTCCGATGGAGGGCGAGCCGAAGCTCGACGTCTGGATCGCGCAAAGCCTGCCGAAGGGCGATAAGCTCGAGACGGTCATCCAGAAGGGGACCGAGATCGGCGCGACCGCGTTCCTGCCGTTCGCGTCGGCGCGGACGATCGTGCAATACGACGCGAAGAAGGAAGCGAAGCGGCTCGACCGCTGGCGGAAGATCGCCAAGGAAGCGGCCGAGCAGGCGCATCGGAGCAAGGTGCCGGACGTGCGCGACGCCATGCGCTGGAGCGACGTGCTCTCGGCCGCCGAGCGGACGCAGCTCGCTTTGTTGTGCTACGAGAAGGAGAGCGGCCGGCAGCTGAAGGACGCGCTTCGCGATGCGAAGCTCGATCCGGCGCGCGGGCCGGTCCTTGTCATCGTAGGGCCCGAAGGCGGCTTTACCGAAGAGGAAGCGGCGGAAGCCGAGCGGCGCGGCTGCGTCGCCGTCGGCCTCGGGAGGCGCATTCTGCGTACCGAGACGGCGGGCCTCGTCGCGGCGGCCTGCATCCTGTACGAGTCCGGCGAGATGGGAGGATAAAAGAAAAGATGCCTACTGTGGCGTTCCATACGTTAGGTTGTAAAGTGAATTTCTATGATACCGAGGCGATCTGGCAGCTGTTCAAGAACGACGGCTACGAACAGGTCGACTTCGAGTCGCAGACGGCGGACGTCTACGTGATCAATACGTGCACCGTCACGAACACGGGCGACAAGAAGAGCCGCCAAATCATCCGCCGCGCCGTGCGTCGCAATCCGGAAGCGGTCATCGCGGTGACGGGCTGCTACGCGCAGACGTCTCCGGCGGAAATTCTCGCGATTCCCGGCGTCGATCTCGTCATCGGCACGCAGGGACGGGGCGAGATCATCGAGCTCGTCAATCGCGTGCGCGCCGACCGAGAGCCGATCAACGCGGTGCGGAACATTATGAAGACGCGGCAGTTCGAGGAGCTCGACGTGCCGGATTTCGCGGATCGGACGCGCGCGTTCCTGAAGATTCAAGAAGGCTGCAATAACTTCTGTACGTTCTGCATCATTCCGTGGTCGCGCGGCTTGCTGCGCTCCCGGGAGCCGGAGAGCGTCGTCAAGCAAGCGCGCATGCTGGTCGAGGCGGGCTACAAGGAAATCGTCCTGACGGGCATCCATACGGCGGGATACGGCGAAGACTTGGACGATTACAACTTCGCCGCGCTGCTGCGCGATCTCGCGAACGTCGAAGGCGTCGAAAGACTTCGAATCTCTTCCATCGAAGCGAGCCAGATTACCGACGAAGTGATCGACGTGCTGATGAGCTCGAGCAAGTTTTGCCGCCACTTGCACGTGCCGCTGCAGGCGGGCGACGACGCCGTATTGAAGCGGATGCGCCGCAAGTATACGGTCGCCGAGTACGCGGAGCGGATCGCGCGCATTCGGGAGCGCTGGCCGGACGTGGCGATCACCACGGACGTCATCGTCGGCTTCCCCGGCGAGACGGACGAGATGTTCGAGAACGGCTACCGGTATATGAAGGAGATCGGATTTTCCGAGATGCACGTCTTCCCGTACTCGAAGCGGACCGGCACGCCGGCGGCGCGCATGGAGGATCAGGTGGACGAGGAGCTGAAGAACGAGCGCGTGCATAAGCTGATCGACTTGTCCGAGGAGATGCAACTCGCCTACGGGCAACGCTTCGTCGGTCAAGAGCTCGAGGTCATTCCGGAACGCGAAGCGAAGGGCGCCGAAGGACAAGGGCTCCTGAGCGGCTATACCGACAACTATATCCAGGTCGTCTTCCCGGGCGATCCGTCGATGATCGGCCGTCTGGTGAAGGTGCGCGTGACGGAAGCCGGCGTCAACGAATGCAAGGGCGTCGCGCTCGAGTCGGAGAGGCTGTCGAAGGCGTCGTCGTTTTAAATCGGGAGAAGGCGAAGGAGGGGAACGGCGTTCGAGTGCGGCGCGCGGTTCTCCTTTTTCGTAACTTAATAAAGAGAGGTGAGTCCGATGAAAGAAATTTCTGCCGGAGGAGTCGTCTATCGGAAGATCGGCGGCAAGCTTCAGATTCAATTGATTCAAGACCGATACGGACGGACGTCGCTGCCGAAGGGTAAGATGGAGCCGGGGGAAACCGTCGAGCAGACGGCGCTGCGGGAAATTCTCGAGGAAACCGGCATCCGGGGCGACATCCGGGGACCGCTCGCCTTGATTCAATATCAGTACAAGCATCCGGAGAAGGGGATGATCGACAAGGAAGTGCATTACTACCTCGTCGAAGCGTCCGGCGGCGAGCTGATGCCTCAAATCGAAGAGATCCGCGGCGTCGCGTGGTACGAGCCCCTCGACGCATGGGAGAAACAGAAGGCTTCGGGGTACGATAATAACGATGCTATTTTACGGATCGCGTTACATAAGCTAGGGGTTCGAACCGAGGAGGACGAAGCATGAGCTTTGAAGTGAAAAATATCGAAAAATATATCGACCACACGTTCTTGAAAGCCGACGCGTCGACAAAGGACATCTCGAAGCTGTGCGACGAAGCGAAGACGCATGGCTTCTACAGCGTCTGCGTGAACGGCGCATGGGTGCCCTATTGCGCCAAAGCGCTCGAGGGCACCGGCGTGAAGGTGGCCGCGGTCGTCGGGTTCCCGCTCGGCGCGGGCGCTTCCGAAGCGAAGGCGTTCGAAGCCGCGACGGCGGCGAAGCAGGGCGCGGAGGAGATCGATATGGTGCTGGCGATCGGCTGGCTGCTCGAAGGCCGCCACGACGACGTTCGCGCGGACATTAAGGCCGTCGTCGACGCCGTGAAGGGGAAGGCTATCGTGAAGGTCATTTTCGAGACGGGATTTCTGACGCCGGAGCAAATCAAGATCGCCTGCGTGCTGTCGGAGGAAGCCGGCGCGCATTTCGTGAAGACGTCGACGGGCTTCGGGCCCGGAGGCGCGACGGCCGAGCATATCGAGCTGATGCGCGCGAGCGTCTCCCCGTCCGTCGGGGTGAAGGCGTCCGGCGGCGTGCGGGATTACGACGCGGCGGTGAAGATGATTCTCGCCGGCGCGAACCGGCTCGGCACGAGCTCGGGCGTCTCGATCGTCACGGGCGGATCCGCTGCGGCCGGAGCTTATTAAGTCCGAGGTAACATAACGGCAAGGCGATCAGCGAGCAGAGCACGTTGAAGATCGTCTGGGCTCTCGCGATTTGGTCGTAGGGCGATTCGGTCCAGAAGGCGGACAAAGCGGCGAGCTGTTCGATGAACGGGAAGAACAGCAGGCTGCCTCCGAGGTTCAACGCGATATGGGACCAGGCGACGTAGCGGCCGGCCTTGGAGCCGCCGAGGCTGGCGAGCAGCGCCGTGGAGCAGGTGCCGATATTGGCGCCGAGCACGATCGCGATGCCGAGCTCGATCGGGACCGCCTGCACGCTGGCGAGGCCCATCGTGACGGCGATCGTCGCGGCGCTCGATTGGATGACGGCGGTGACGATCGCGCCCGCGAGCAGTCCCCACGCGATGCTCTGCTGGGACATGTCCAGAAACCAGACGAACAATCCCCGCGACTGGAGCACGGGAACGATCGTGTTCATTCGTTCCATGCCGATCAGGACGCAGGCGAAGCCGCATGCCGTCAGCGACAGATGCCGGAGCGACGGCGTCAGACGGGCGAAGCGGGACGCGGACGGGCGGAACTGCTCGACGGCGAGGCAGGCGAACCAGCTGACGCCGGCGCAGACGAGCATCGGCAGCGCTTCGGCGGACATGTCGAGGCCGAGCATATCCGCGGTGATGCTGCCGCCGACGTTCGCGCCGAGCACGATGCCGAGCGTCTGTCGGAACGTGAGCACGCCCGCGTTGACGAGGCCGATCGTCACGACGGTGACCGCGTCGCTCGATTGGAGCACGGTCGTCGCGAGCGTGCCTGCGACGAGTCCGCGGAACGGCGTGCTCGTGAATCGGCGGATGAGGCCCGATAGGATCGGTCCGGCCCACTCGTGGAGCCCGATCTCCATCGCCTTCATGCCGAACAGGAAGACGGCGAAGCCGAGACCGAACGGGATCGCTAGCTCTTGCCACATTCGAGGGTCCCTCCCGTCTTCTCGTTTCGGATGGATTGATATGCGGTGCATCGGATTATTTATATGAATCGAGCGGGACGGGCATGACAGGCTCCCCGCTCGCCGGAAGAGGTGCAAGACGCCATTGGCGACGATGATACTAACGAAGACGCGGAAGAAGCGCCTGGAAGCGGGCCATCCGTGGATATTCAAGAACGAGGTCGAACGATTCGAAGGCGAACCGGAGCCGGGCGGGATCGTTGCGGTAACGGACCATAGAGGAAAATTTTTGGCTTCGGCGTACGTAAACCCGGCGTCCCAGATGATCGGCCGGGTCGTCTCCCGCGGGCAGCTCGTACGAATGGATAAGGCGTTCTTCCTGGAACGGTTCCGGACGTGCCTCGAGGTGCGGGAGCGGTTCGTCGACGACCCTCGGTATTGCCGCATCGCCTACGGCGAGGCGGATTTCCTGCCGGGTTTGACCGTCGACCGGTTCGGCGATACGCTCGTCGTGCAGATCGTCACGCTCGGGATGGATCGAGCGCGCGACAGCATCGTCGAGGCGTTGGTCGAGTTATTCGCCCCGCGCACGATTTACGAGCGGAGCGACGTCGGCATCCGCGCGCTCGAAGGGCTCGAAGAGCGGACGGGCACGCTGTACGGCGAAGCGCCGAGCGGCCCGATCGTCATCCGGGAGAATGGGCTGGAGATCGAGGTCGACGTCGTGAGCGGACAGAAAACCGGTTACTTCTTCGACCAACGGGAAAATCGGGCGGCGATTCGTCCGTTGATGACCGGCTGGGGGCGCCGGAGCGGCATCGCGGTGCGGGAGCTGACCGATGCGGACGGCGCGACGCGGTCCGCGCCCGTCAACGCGAACGGCAAAGAGGTGACGTTCCCGTATTGGGACGGCGCGACCGTGCTCGAGTGCTTCTCGCATACGGGAAGCTTCACGCTGCACGCCTGCAAATACGGCGCCAAGAAGGTGACGTGCCTCGACATCTCGGAGCACGCGATTCTAGCGGCGCGCCGCAACGTCGAGCGGAACGGCTTCTCGGAGCGCGTCGAGTTCGTCGTCGCGAATGCGTTCGATTACTTGCGGGAGCAGGCGAAGGGGCTGGAGGAGCGCGCGGCGCGCGCGAAGGCGGGCGAAGCCGGAGCGAAGGTGGATACGTCCAAGCCGATCGCGGCGGGCGCCGGACGGTCTTGGGACGTCGTCATTCTCGATCCGCCCGCGTTCGCGAAAAACCGCGGCGCGGTCGAGGGCGCATGCCGGGGCTATAAGGATATCAACCTGCACGGCATGAAGCTCGTGAACGAGGGCGGTTATCTCGTGACGGCCAGCTGCTCGTATCACGTCCGTCCGGATGTATTCCTCGAGACGATCCACGCGGCGGCGGACGATGCCGGCAAGGCGCTGCGTCTCGTCGAGTTCCGCGGCGCCGGCAAGGATCATCCGCAGCTGCTCGGCGTGGACGAGGGCAATTATTTGAAGTTCGCGATTTTCGAGGTGCGGAGCCGGTAATGCGGCGAGCGCTTCGGGTTGGAGCCGTCCGATGGAGCATCGGGCGGCTCTTTAATTTGGGGCGGCGAGGTAGTCCCGGAGCTCCTTCTCCTGGATTTCCCTTGGCTCAGCCGAACCTGAGGAATTGCTCGTGCTCCCGGCTGTTAGGGAACATGTACATGTTTCTTACTCGGGCAAATACGGGGGAGTGAGCGAAAATAGGGAATATCGCTGTTCCCTAATTCGGGAGCGCGTCGGCGAACGAGTCGGGAAGAGGAACCGATGCGCAAAGCCGAGCGGAGCGTGCGACTCGTTTTGCAAAGAAAAGACCGACGGGACATCGTTTGTCCCGTCGGTCCGCCGTTATACCGCTTTAATGTCGAGCAGCTCGTACGTAATTTCGCCCATCGGGGCGTTCACCGTAATTTTGCTGCCGATCGATTGGCCCATGAGCGCTTGCCCCAGGGGGCTTTCGTACGAAATTTTATTATCGGCGACGTCCGCCTCGGCCGGTCCGACGATCCGGTAATCGATCTTCTCGTCGAACTCCAAGTCGTGCAGCGTCACCACCGAGCCGACCTGAACGGTCGACGTGTCGATCGATTCGACGACGCGGGCTTTCCGCAAAATGTTTTCGATCGTTAATATTCTCGTTTCCATGAACGCTTGGTCGTCTTTCGCCGAGTGGTACTCGCTGTTCTCCTTCAGGTCGCCGTAGCTGATCGCCGTCTTCAACCGAGCCGCCAGCTCGCTCCGCTTGACCGTCTTCAGCTCCTCGAGCTCGTCCTTCAATTTTTGCAGTCCCTCGGGGGTCAGCACGATTCCTTCGTCCGCCATGCGACGCAACTCCTTCTTCCACCCATTTTTCTTCTACATCTCATTGTACTCTATTTTGCGATCGAAATACGATTCGCCTCGGCAAAAAAATCCATTGCAAACACCCGTTCGACGGTGTACCTTGGAAAAAAAGACTCTCGGAGGGGTTCGGTTTGGGTATTCGATTCGTGCTGGGGCGCGCGGGGGCGGGCAAGAGCCGAAGCGCGTTCGAGCAAATCGGGGAAGAGCTGGAGCGCTCTCCCGACGGGCCGCCGCTGATCCTGCTCGTGCCCGAGCAGATGACGCAAGCGGCCGACCGCGCGTTCGTCGCCCGCTTCGGCGGAACGATCCGCGCGCAATCCTTAAGCTTTCGACGGCTGGCGTTCCGCGTCATGCAAGAGGCGGGGGGCGCGTCCCGCTTACATATCGACGATACGGGCAAGAAGATGCTTCTATATAAAATCGCGCGGTCGCGAGGCCGCGACTTCCGCGCGTTCCGGCGTTTCGCGGAAGGCGGCGGCTGGATCGACGCGGCGAACGAATGGTTCGCGGAGTGCAAGCGATACGCGGTCGACGCGGCGCGGCTGCGCGAGGCGGCGGAGGACGAAGCGTTCCCGCCGGCGCTGCGGGACAAGCTGCACGATCTGGCGCTTCTGATCGGCGGCATGGAGACGGAGCTCTCCGGCAAATACGTCGACTCGGAAGATTATTTAACGCTTCTCGGCGAGCATGCGTCGTCGTCGGAGACGATCCGCGGCGCGCGGATCTGGGTGGACGGCTTCCACGGCTTCACGCCGACGGAGCTCTCGGCGCTGCGGCAGCTTTGCAAGCATGCGGACCGCGTCACGTTCGCGCTGACGATCGACCGGGCGTACGGCGCCCACGAGGCGCCGGACGATCTGGAGCTGTTCCATCCGACGGCGTCGACGATGACGACGCTGCTGCGTATGGCGGAGGAAGAGGGCATTCCCGTCGAAGCGACGACGATGCTGGAGGGCGGCGCGGCGGGACGGTATGCTTCCGCGCCGACGCTGGCCGCGCTCGAGCGGGCGTTCGTCGATAAGGCGAACGGCCGACCCTTTACGCCGGCGCTCGACGCGAACGGGGCGGTAGTCGTCGCGTCCGCGGCGAATCCGCGAGCGGAAGCCGAAGCGGCCGCGCGGGACATCGTCCGGCTCGTCTCGTCCGGCTCGGCGAGGTGGCGGGATATCGCCGTCTACGTCCGCAACTGGGAAGGGTACGGCGACATCATCGCTGCGGCGTTCCGGGACCACGGCATTCCGTGCTTCCTGGATCAGAAGCGCGCCGTCGCTCACCATCCCCTCGGCGAGCTCGTCCGCTCGGCGATCGACGTCGTTCAGTCCCGATGGACGTACGATGCGGTGTTCCGGGCCGCGAAGACCGATTTGTTGTTTCCGAGAGGCGCGTTCCGGACCGAGTCGGAGGCGAGATACGCCATGGACCAGTTGGAAAACGTCGTTCTCGAATACGGCATCAAGGGGACGCGGTGGACCGACGGGAAACCTTGGCGGTTGAACGCGGGCGCACCGCTCGAAGGGGACGAAGCGGCGCATGCGGAACGGCAGCGGGCGCGGGAAGAGCGCGTCGAACGGTGGCGATCGCTCGTCGTCGCTCCGCTGCACGCCTTCGAGAAGCGGTTAAAGAAAGCCAAGACGATCGAGCAGCAGGCGGCGGCGTTGTTCGCATTCCTGGAGGATACCGGCGCGGCCGACACGCTCGCGCGTTGGCGCGATTCCGCGGAGCGCGCGGGGGATCCCGATCGGGCGAAGGAGCACGAGCAGCTGTGGGACCGCGTCGTCGACACGCTCGATCAGCTGGTCGAGCTCGTCGGCGACGAGCCCGCGGATACGGAGCTGTTCGCCGGCATGATCGCGGCCGGTCTCGACGGGATCCGCATGGGTCTCGTGCCGCCGGCGCTCGATCAGGTGCTCGTCGGCAGCTTGGATCGGACGCGCGCGTTCGGGGTGAAGCGGTTGTACCTGCTCGGCGTGAACGACGGCGTCATCCCGATGCGGCCGAAGGAGAAAGGCGTAGTGTCCGAGGCGGATCGCGAGCGGATGCACGCGGCCGGTCTCGAGCTCGCGCCGGACAGCCGCAGGCGTCTGTTGGACGAGCGTTTTCTGCTGTATAACGCATTGTTCTTGCCGTCCGAAGGGCTCTGGGTCAGCTACGCGCTCTCGGACCCGGAAGGGACGACGCTGCTGCCGTCCGAATGGATTCGCACGCTGAAGCGGCTCGCGCCCGACGCGAAGACGATGTACGTGCCGGGCGACGTGCCGGCCGGGGCGAGCGACGAGGAGGCGCTGGAGCGTCTCTCCACGCCTTCGCGCGCCCTGGCGGAGCTGCTGCCGCAGCTGCGTCGCTGGAAGCGCGGCGAGCCCGTCTCGGGCGTCTGGTGGGCCGCGTACAACTGGCTGGCGGAACGACCGTTTTGGCGCGAGCGTCTGCTCGGGCTGCTCCCGTCCCTCGATTACGACAACCGGCAAGGACGGTTGTCTGAGGAAACGGCGATCGCGCTGTACGGAGAGACGTTCCGCACGAGCGTGTCCCGGCTCGAGACGTTCGCCGGCTGTCCGTTCGCCCATTTCGCGGGATACGGACTCGGGTTGAAGGAGCGCCGGCTGTACCGGCTCGAAGCGCCCGACATCGGGCAGCTGTACCACGCGGCGCTCAGCCAGCTGTCGAAGAAGCTCGCGGAAGAAGGCCGGACGTGGGCGGAGCTCGACGAGGCGGAGTGCGCGGCGCTCGCGTTCCGGACGGTCGAGGAGCTGGCGCCGAAGCTGCTGTCGGAAATTTTGTTCAGCTCGAACCGGCATCGCTACATGACCCGGAAGCTGCAAGCGGTCGTCGGCCGCGCGTCGGAGGCGCTGAGGGGCCAAGCGGCGCGCAGCGGCTTCCGCCAAGCGGCGGCGGAGCTCGCGTTCGGCGAAGACGGCGGCATGCCGGCGATCAAGCTGCCGTTGCCGGACGGCCGACAGATGGAGCTGCGGGGACGGATCGACCGGATCGACGGAGCGCGCGCCGAGCGCGGCGAATGGTACATAAGAATCGTCGATTATAAGTCGAGAGCCCATCGGCTGCGCCTGTCCGACGTGTATTACGGGCTGTCGCTGCAGCTGCTCGCATATCTCGACGCGGCTTCGGAGCAGGCGAGAGCGTGGCTCGGCGCCGAAGCGGCGCCGGCGGGAGCGCTGTATTTCCACGTGCATAAGCCGATGCTGTCGCTGCATAACGCGATCGAGCCGGAGCAAGCGGCGCAGGAGCTGTTCAAGAAGTTCAAGATGCAGGGGCTGCTTCTCGACGACGACGAGGCGGCGCAGCTGATGGATACGGGGCTTCGCGCCGGCATCTCGCCGATCGTGCCGCTCGAACGGAAGACCGACGGATCGCTCGGCGCGCGGTCGAAGGCGGTCGACGCCGAGAAGTGGGGCAAGCTGCGCGCGTTCGTGCGCGGCAAGATGACGGAGCTCGGCGCCAAGGCCGCGTGCGGCGACGTCGAGGCGGCGCCGTATCGCAGCAAGCAGGAGACGCCGTGCACGTTTTGCAAGTTCAAGCCCGTCTGCGGATTCGATCCCGAGATCGGCGGCAACGCGTACCGCGTGCTGCCGCCGCTCGCGGACGAAGACGTCTGGGCGCGGATCGACGGAGAGGAGGGGGACGCATGACGAGGAGAGGCATCGAACCGAAGCCCGCGGGCGCGACCTGGACGGACGAGCAATGGCAGGCGATCGCCGCGCGCGGCGATCATCTGCTCGTCGCGGCCGCGGCCGGGTCGGGCAAGACGGCGGTGCTCGTCGAGCGCATCATTCGAACGGTGACCGACGAGGCGCGGCCGATCGACATCGACCGGCTGCTCGTCGCGACGTTCACGAACGCGGCCGCCGCGGAGATGCGGCATCGGATGCGCGACGCGCTGGAGAAGGCGCTCGCGTCGAACCCCGGTTCGCGCCATCTGCGCAGGCAGCTCGCCCTCGTCGGCAGAGCGTCGATCACGACGCTGCATTCCTTCTGCCTCGATGCGGTGCGCCGCTACGTCCACCTGACCGATCTCGATCCGGCGTTCCGGATCGCGAACGAAACGGAAGCGGCGCTGCTAAGGCAGGAGGCGCTGGAGAGCGTGCTTGAAGAGCGGTACGGCGCGGCCGAGGAGGACGGGCCGTTCTGGGCGCTCGCCGACCGATTCGGCGGCGAACGGGGCGACGACGGGCTGATGAAGCTGATCGATCGGCTGTACGATTTCTCGCGCAGCCATCCGTTCCCCGATGCGTGGCTGCGCGAAGCGGCGGCGGCGTTCCGCCTCGCCGGGCCGGCCGGCGACGGCGACGGGGCCGAGATCGAGGGCGGCTTGCCGGAAGATCACCCATGGCTGCTGAGCGTCGGCGCGGACGTCAAGCTGGAGCTCGAAGGCATCGCGGCCGGCCTTAACGCCGCCCTTGAGCTCTCGCTGCAGCCGGGAGGCCCGCACGCGTACGCCGACAACTTCCGCGCCGACATAGCCGGCGTCGAACGGCTTCTTAAGGCGCTAACCTCCGGCGGCTGGCGCGCGCTGCGGGACACGGCGTTCGCGGACGACGGCGGGGCGTTCGGGCGGCTGAAGCCCCAGAAGGGCGATTCCGTCGACGCCGCGCTGAGCGATCGGGCGAAGAAGCTGCGGAAGGACGCCAAGGACCGTCTCGACGCCCTGAAGGAGCAGCTGCTCGCGCGAACGCTCGAAGACTATGCGGCGGAATGCCGCGAGCTCGCGCCGTTGATGGAAGAGCTGACGAGGCTCGCGCTCGATTACGCGGAGGCGTTCCGGCAGGCGAAGACGGCGAAAGGCCTCGTCGACTTCGGGGATCTCGAGCACGCCTGCCTGCAGGTGCTGCGGGACCCGGCGTCGACGCCGGAACGCCTCGTTCCGACCGAGGCGGCGCTTCAGTACCGCGAGCAATTCGAAGAGGTGTATGTCGACGAATACCAGGATACGAACGCGGTGCAGGAGACGATCCTTCGGCTCGTCTCGCGAGGAGACGGGACGGACGGGCCGCGGGCGGGGAACCGTTTCATGGTCGGAGACGTCAAACAAAGTATATACCGGTTCCGCCTCGCGGAGCCCGGTCTGTTCCTGCGCAAGTACAAGACGTACCGCGGGCTTCCGGAAGCGGTCGAGAACGTCGCGGCCGGCGGCGGCATCCGCATCGACCTGGCGCGCAACTTCCGCTCTCGGCGCGAAGTCGTCGACGCGGTCAACTTCGTCTTCCGCCAGACGATGCACGAAGAAGCCGCGGAGCTCGATTACGACGAACGGGCCGAGCTCGCGCTCGGGGCGTCGTATCCGGAGCCGGACGGCGCGCACGATCTCGCCGCGGACGTCGTGCTGATCGACCGCGACGGCGCGCCGGACGAGGAGGCGGACGGGGAAGGCCCCGCGGCGGAAGCGCAGGACCTCGACGCCGCGGAAGCGGAAGGCCGAGCGATCGGACGCCGCATTCTGGAGCTGACGGGGGGCGCGGGTCGACCGGCGATGCAAGTGTACGACAAGGGCGTCGGCGGCATGCGTCCCATCCAGTTCCGCGACATCGTCATCCTGCTGCGCGCGGACAAGTCGTGGGCGCCGTCGCTGATCGAGCAGCTGCGGTTGTACGGCGTTCCCGCTCACGCCGAGCTCGGCGGCGGCTACTTCGAAGCCGTCGAGGTGGAGACGGTGCTCTCGATGCTGCAGACGATCGACAATCCGCTGCAGGACATTCCGCTCGCCGCGACGATGATGTCGCCGGCGTTCGGCTTTACGGCGGAGGAGCTGGCGCGCATCCGCGTAGCCGGGGGCCGGAGCCGTCCGTACTACGAAGCGGTCGGCTCCGTCGCCTCCGGCAAGGAGCCGAATCCGGGCTCGGTCGGAAGCGCGCTGCGAGAGAAGGCCGCCCGCTTCGTCACGACGCTGGAGCCGTGGCGGACGGCGGCGCGGCAAGGGCCGCTCGCCGACCTGATTCTGAAGCTGTACCGCGAGACCGGCTACTTCGACTTCGTCGGCGGCCTGCCGGGCGGCGTGCAGCGGCAGGCGAACCTGCGGGCGCTGTACGACCGGGCGCGGCAATACGAAGCGACGAGCTTCCGCGGCTTGTTCCGCTTTCTGCGGTTCATCGAGCGCCTCCGGGATTCCGGCTCCGATCTCGCGCCGGCCCGAGCGCTCGGCGAGACGGAGGACGTCGTGCGCATTATGTCCATCCATAAGAGCAAGGGGCTCGAGTTTCCCGTCGTATTCGTCGCGGGCCTCGGCAAGTCGTTCAACCGAGGAGACGAACGGGAGCCGTTCCTGCTTCACAAGGAGCTGGGGTTCGGCCCGCGGTTCGTCGATCCGGAGCTCGGCGCGGCGCATCCGACGCTGCCGCAGTTGGCCATTCGGCGCCGTCTGCGCGCGGAATCGCTCGCCGAGGAGATGCGGGTGCTGTACGTGGCGTTGACCCGGGCGAAGGAGAAGCTCATTCTCGTCGGGTCGGCTAAGGGGCTTACGAAGCGGCTGGAGGATTGGAACGCGATCGCGGCAAGCCCCGGTCCGAAGCTGCCGGCTCACGCGATTCATCGAGGCGCCTGCTTCCTCGACTGGCTGGCGCCGTCGCTGCTGCGGCATCCCGCGGCGGAATCGGTGCGCGACGCCTACGGGCTGGCGGCGCTTCCGCCGGGGGCGCGCGTAGCGGACGGCTCCCGCTGGCGGCTCATGGTCGAGCTGCCGGACGCGATGGCGGAAGCCGCGGCGGCCGGCGGTCGCACGGAGCCTTGGGGGCAGCACGCGGTCAAGGAAGGGCTGCCGGTGCCCGAAGATTGGACGGCGCGGGACTCCGACGTGCTGCGCGCGCTCGGGTGGACGGACCCGAGGCCGTCGGCGTCGGCGTTGTTCGCGAAGACGTCCGTTACGGAATGGAAGGGAAGGCTGCTCGAGGAGGACGAGGAGGAAGCGGAAGCGCCGTTCGCGGCGCCTTCGCCGGCCCGGGGGCCGTCCGGCGCGGCGGTCGCGAAGCGGCCGCGGTTCCTGGCGAAGAAGGGGCTGACGCCGGTGGAACGCGGCGTCGCGTACCACGCGGTCATGCAGCATCTGCGCCTCGTTCCGGGCCTGACGACGAGCGACGTCGAGGCGCTATTGTCCGATATGGTGCTCCGGGAATTGTTGACGGAGGAGCAGCGCGCGGCCGTAGACGTCGAATCGGTCTGGCGGTTCGCGACGAGCGAGCCCGGCTTGCGGCTGGCATCGGCCGCGAGGACGCACCGAGAGCTCCCGTTCAGCGTCGGGCTGCCGGCCGCGGAAGTGTACGGCGAGGCGCCGAACGGCGTCCCGCTCGACGCCGAGACGGCCGCGGAGACGGTGCTGGTCCAAGGGATCATCGACTGCCTGTTCGAGGACGAGCGGGGGTTGGCCATCGTCGATTACAAGACGGACGCGATCCGCGGCGAGACGGGACTCAGCGAACTGACCGAGCGTTATCGGCTGCAGCTGTCCGTCTACGCCAAGGCGGCGGAGAAGGCGCTGGGCCGAGACGTACCGGATCGATATTTATATTTCTTCGACGGCGCGCGCGCCGTGAAGCTGTAGGGAGAGGTGGCGGAACAGGATGCGATTGCTGCATACGGCGGATTGGCATTTCGGCAGAACGTTGGAAGGAAGAAGCCGGCAGGCGGAGCATGAGGCGTTCGTGGACGAGCTCGCGCGAATCGCCGACGAGGCGGACGTCGACGCGGTGCTGCTCGCGGGGGACGTGTACGACTCCGTCAATCCGCCGGCGGACGCGGAGACGTTGTTTTACGAAGCGTTGACGCGCCTGTCGAACGGGGGGCGGCGGCCGGTCGTCGCGATCGCGGGCAATCACGACCACCCGGATCGCTTGAGCGCCGCGGGGCCGCTGGCGCGCGCGCAAGGCGTTACGCTCGTCGGGCTGCCGACCTTGAACGTCGTGACGCTCCCCATCGCGCGAACGGGGGAGCGGGCGAACGTGTACGCGCTGCCGTATCCGTCCGAGTCGCGGCTGAAGGAGCTGCTGTCCGTAGAGGCGGACGAGCAGGCGCTGCAGCTCGCGTATTCCGCGCGCATCGCGGCGTTGGTGCGGGACGCGACGGGGACCATTTTCGGAAAAGGGAACGTCGACGTCGTCATGAGCCATCTTCACGCGTTGGGCGGATCGCCGACCGATTCGGAGCGGCCGATCGAGGTCGGCGGCGCGTATACGGTCGATCCGTCCGCCTTCGGGAGAGCGGCGCAGTACGTGGCGCTCGGTCATCTCCATCGCCCGCAGAATGTGCGCGTGCGCGACGACGGCGAGAACGGAGCGGCCGGCGCCGCGCCGCTTGTCCGCTACAGCGGTTCGCCGCTCGCGTTCAGCTTCTCCGAAGCGGGGCAAGCGAAGTCCGTGTCGATCGTCGATATCGCGCCGGGCGGCGCGCCTCGGGTCGAGGAGGTGCCGCTCTCGGCCGGCCGGCCGCTCGTGCGATGGATCGCCAAAGAAGGGCTCGCGGACGTGCACCGCTGGTTCGACGAAGGGAAGGACGCCCGCGCCTGGGTCGATCTGGAACTGCACGTGACCGACGCGCTGACGATGGAACAAATCCAGACGCTGCGACGGTCGCATGAGGGACTCGTCCTCATCCGTCCGGTGTTCGCGTCCGCGCAGGAGTCCATACGCGTTCGCGCGGAGCGGGCGCTGCCGATCGACGAGCTGTTCCGGCGGTTTTACGCCCGGCAGACCGGCGGAGCGACGCCGGACGAAGCGACGGTCCGGCTGTTCCTCGAGCTGGTGCGGGAGGAAGCGGAGGAGGAGAGCGCATGAAGCCGATTCGCTTAACGATCCAAGGCTTGCAGAGCTATCGGGAGGAGCAGACGATCGACTTCTCCCGGCTGGCGGAAGCGGGCGTGTTCGGCATCTTCGGGCCGACCGGCAGCGGCAAGTCGACCATTCTCGACGCGGTGACGCTGGCGATGTACGGCGCGGTGGAGCGCGCCGGCAGCGGCATCCAGAGCATTATGAACGCGCAAGAGGACACGCTCTCCGTGTCGTTCGCGTTCCAGCTGTCGGACGGGGCCGACCGACGTACATACCGCGCGGAGCGAACGTACCGGCGCAAGCCCGACGGGACGGTCGAGCAGCGTCTGTGCCGTCTTTGCGAGGAGACGAGCGAAGGCGCGATCGTGCTGGCGGACAAGGCGGGCGAAGTGAACGCCGCGGTGGCGTCGCTCATCGGCTTGTCGATGACCGACTTTACGCGCGCCGTCGTGCTGCCGCAGGGCAAGTTTTCGGAATTTCTCGCCCTGAAAGGGAAGGAGCGCCGAGAGATGCTGCAGCGGCTGTTCCGCCTCGAGCGGTACGGCGACGAGCTCGCCGCTCGCCTGACGGCGCGGCTTCGCCGGACGGAGGCGCTCGCGCGCGAAGCGGCGGCGGAGCTGCAAGGGCTCGGCGACGCGTCGCCGGAGGCGCTCGCCGCGGCGGAAGCGGCGTTCCGCGATGCGTCCGAGGCCGAAGCGCGTCTGCAGGAAGCGCTGAAGGCCGCGGAGACGGCGCACGCGGAAGCGGCGCGCATCCGCGAGGCGATGCAGGAGGCGGCCGCGAGCGAGGCGGCGTGGGCCGCGCTGGAGCGCCGCCGGCCCGAGATCGCGGCGATCGAGGAGCGGCTCGCGGCGGCGGCCGCGGCGGAAGCGCTGCTGCCGACGTGGCGCGCGCGGGAGGAAGCGGCGGCGCAAGCCGATCGTCTCGCGCGCGAAGCGATCGACGCGGCGGGCGAGCGGGAGCGCGCGGCGGCGCGGCAGGCGGCCGCGCAAGAGGCGCATGCCGCGGCGGAACGGGTGCTGCGGGAGCAGGAAGCGCCGACGGCGGTGCGGCTCGAGCGGCTGCGCCAAGCGGTCGCGCTGGCGGAGCAGGCGGCCGTCGACGCGGCGGCGCTGGAGCGCGCCCGCGCCGAGCTGGCGAGCGGCCGCGCGGAGCGGGAGGCGGCGGCGAACGCCCTCGCCGCCGCGCAGCAGCAGCGCGCGAAGGCGCTGCAGCTCCAAGCGGAGCTGAAGGCCGCTTACGGCGCGCTGGCGGCGCCGCCGGAGGAACGCCGCCGGATGGCCGCCGCGGAGCGGGAGCGGTCCGCGGCGACGACGGCCGCGGCGCAGGCCGCCGCGCAACGCGGGGAAGCGTCCGCGCTCGCGGCGGCGGCGAAGCGCGGCGAAGCGGAAACCGCGCGGTTGGACGAAACCGTGCGGACGTCGATCGCGCAGCTGGGCGCGGCCCGCGCCTTGTTCGCGCAAGGCGCGGCGGTGCTGAACGCGGCGGAAGACGACCTGCTGCGCGAGGAGCGCCGGCTCGGCGAACGCATCCTGGCGGCGAAAACCGCGGCGATCGGCGGCGAACGGCATGCCTGGGCGCATGCGCTCGCGGCCGGCCTCGCGCCGGGCGAGCCTTGCCCGGTATGCGGCTCGGCGAGCCATCCGGCGCCCGCTTCGCCCCCGCCCGACGCGGCGAAAGGCGACGACGAAGCAGAACGCCTCGAGCGGCTGCAGCGCGACGCGCGGGAGCTGGCCTCGGCGGTGCACCGCGAGGCCGGCCGCGCGAACGAGGCGCTGCATCGGCTGAACGCGGCTTTGGAAGGGAGCGAGGCGCCTTCGGCGGTCGACGAAACGGCGGCCGCGGCCGAAGAGCCTTACCCGGCCGGAGACGCCAGCGAATCGCCGCAGGCCGAGTCGCTCGAGAAGCGGCGCCGCGTCGTCGAGAAGGTCGTCGCCCGGCTGAACGCCGTAGCGCCGGAGCTGAAGGCGCTGCTCGAGCGGTTCGAGTCGGCCCGCGCATCCCTGCGGAACGAGCGGGCGACGCTCGCGGCCGCCGCCCAATCGGCGCGCGCGGCCGAGACGAAGGCCGAAGCGGCGGAACGGGAGGCGGCGATCGCCGCGGCGCGTTGGCGGGAGGCGTATCCGGAGTGGACGCCGGAGACGTTCGAGCAGGCGCTTCGCGACGCCGAACGCAAGGAGCGCGAAGCCGAGGACATTCGGCTTCGCCTCGAGAAGAGCGAGCCGTTCCTCGCGGCGAACGCGGAGGAGCTGGAGCGCCTCCAAGGGCGGCAGTCGCTCGCGGAGCGCCGTCTCGCGTTGGCGGAGGCGGAGACGGCCGCCGCCGAACGGCAGCTGGCCGCGCGCCGCGAGGAGATCGCCGCGCTGACCGGCGGCGACGTAACGCCGCCCGCCGAGCTGGCGGCGGCGCTGAGCGCTCGCCTCGAGCGGTGGCGCGCGGACGAGCGCGCGGCGCGAGAGGCGGCCGATGCGGCGCGGACCGCGGCGGAGAACGCCGGCCGGCGGCTCGCCGCGGCCGAAGAGGCGCTGCGAGGCGCGGCGGACGCGCGGGAGCGCGCCGAGCGGCAGTGGAGCGACGCGCTGGCGGGCAGCGCCTTCGACGGCGTAGACGCCGTGCAGCGCGCCGCGCTCGAGCCGGAGCGCCGCGAGGCGTTCGCCCGCGAGGCGTCCGCGTACAAGGAGGCGCTCGCGGCGGCCGCGGCGAAGCGCGAAGCGGCGCTTGCCCGCCTCGGTGGAAGAGCGATCGACGAAGCTGCGATGCTGGAGGCGGAGCGGCGACTCGCCGATGCGAAGGCGAAGCGCGAAGAAGCGCTCGCGGCGCGGGCGAAGGCGGAGCGTGCCGCCTGGGAGCTCCGGCAGCGGCACGAGCGGTGGCGGCTCGTCACGCGACAGCGCGAAGAGGCGGTCGCCTTGCAGCAGCAGCTCGCGAAGCTCCAAGCCGTGTTTCGGGGCAACGCGTTCGTCGAGTTTCTCGCGGAGGAGCAGCTGCTCGGCGTGACGCGAGCGGCGTCGGAACGGCTCGGCAGCCTGACGCGGGGCCGGTACGCCATCGAACTCGATTCGACGGGCGGCTTCGTCATCCGCGACGACGCGAACGGCGGCGTGCGCCGTCCCGTGTCGACGTTATCGGGCGGAGAGACGTTCCTGACATCGCTCGCCCTCGCGCTCGCCTTATCGGCGCAAATCCAACTTAGCGGCAAGTATCCGCTCGAGTTTTTCTTCCTCGACGAAGGGTTCGGCACGCTCGATCCGGAGCTGCTGGACAACGTTGTGACGGCGCTGGAACGGCTGCATGTCGAACGGCTCGCGGTCGGCGTCATCTCGCACGTGCCGGAGCTGCAAGCCCGGCTGCCGCGCAAGCTGATCGTGACGCCGGCCGATCCGATGGGCGCGGGCAGCCGCGTTCGGATCGAGACGACGTAACGAAGAAAATTTTCTGCGGACAAAGACGTACATGCGCCCATCTCCCTTCGCCGGAATAGGATATCGGCATAGGGAGGTGCTATGGAATGCACAAGCATGAAGCAATCGAGATTTGCAAGCAACATATGCACAAGTACGTTCTCATCCATACGACGGACGGCATGCAATACGACGGCATCGTCGAGAGCATGGACGACGAATACGTGTACCTAGCGGTGCCTGTGGGCTCGACGGAGCTGATGCCGCCGCAAGCCCGGGCGCTGCCGGGCTATTACGGGTACGGTCCCGGCTACGGGTACGGCTATCCTGGTTATTATCCGGGGTACGGCTACGGCTACCCGGGCTACGGCTACGGCGGCCGGTTTCGTCGATTGGCGCTGCCGCTGGCCGCGCTCGCCGCGATTTCGCTGCTGCCTTATTTCTGAAATCAAGCGAGCAAGGACCGGCCGTCAGGCCGGTCCTTGCTTTGGGTATAAGGCGACATATAGGCTGTCGCTTTCGTTCCATTCCGCGTAGAAGACATCCACATACTTGCCGATGCCTTGCTTCTTCAGTTGTTCCTTCAACCACGCTTCGTCTACGCCGGCTTCCTTCAAGTTGTCGCGAATGAGTTCGCCGTCGAGGATGAGCGACACGGGAAGGACCGAGGATCGAATCGGCAGCCCGAAATCGGAACGGTCGGGGGTGCCGTACTTCGGCTTCGGCATGACGCTGAGCGCTCCGTTCGTCTCGAGGATGGCGTATTCGACCCATTCCATGGAGAAGAATTGCTGCTGCCGGAGCATCGTCTGCAGCTCGTTCAGATCCAGCTTGCAGCGCTTCATGGCGTCGAAATCCAGATTGCCTTTACGAATAATGATCGTCGGCTCGCCCTCGAGCGGTTTGCGGATGCGATTCCATTTCTGCGTCATCCACACGATCGTCCAAATCAGCAATCCCCATAGCGTCGTCGCGAACAGGACGTGCCCGGTATGGATTCGATCGTCGTAAATCGCGTTGCCGAGCAGCTCGCCGAGCGTGAGAGCGGAGACGAAGTCGAACGGCGTCAGCTTCGAAAAGTGGGCCTTGCCCAATATTTTCGTATATAGAAAAAGAGCCGCGAACCCGATGACGAGCTCGAGCGCGATAAGGCCGTATTCCTTGAACATGGTACTTCTCCTCCTAGTTGGATAGGATTATCTATTTAAGGAATTTACAAACCTTTAGAAATTGGACGAGCGGACCGCCATGATGTAAAATATGGAACAACATTGAAAAACGGAGGCATCCCCATGGCGGACTGCATTTTCTGCAAAATCGTCGAAGGCGCCGTCCCCTCCAAGAAAGTATTGGAGACGGACACGGTGCTCGCGTTCCACGACATTCAACCGTCCGCGCCGGTTCACGTGCTGCTCATTCCGAAGAAGCATATTCCGACGATGAACGACGTGACGGCGGAGGACGCGGCGGCGATCGGCGACATCGCGCTGGCCGCGCAGCAAGTCGCGGAAGCGCTCGGCATTAAGGACAGAGGGTACCGATTGATCAACAATTGCAACGACGAAGGCGGGCAGGTCGTGTACCATTTACACTTCCATTTGCTCGGCGGAGAAAAGCTCGGACCGATTCTCCGATAATAAAGTTGACACCCCCTTTCCGCATCACATATAATATTGTTTGATATACCGTGTTTCTTGGAGTGCATGGTCGGAGGGAGGGAAAACACGTGTCCGAAACGAAAGTTCGCAAAAACGAGACAATCGACGCTGCTCTTCGCCGATTCAAGAGATCCATCTCCAAAGACGGCGTATTGGCTGAAGTAAAGAAACGCAGACATTACGAGAAGCCAAGCGTGAAGCGCAAGAAGAAGTCCGAAGCTGCCCGTAAGCGTAAATTCTAGGAGGCTGTCCGAAGCATGAATTTGAGCGAACGTCTGAACGAGGATATGAAAGCATTGATGAAGAGCGGTGATAAGTTCGCGCTCACCGTCGTGCGCATGATTCGTTCGGCGGTCAAGAATGCCGAGATCGACGCCCGCAGGCCGCTTAGCGATGAGGAAGTCATGGACATCCTCACGCGGGAGGTCAAGCAGCGCCGAGACGCCCTTCAGGAATTCGAGAAAGCGGGTCGCGAAGACCTTGCGGATCAAGCGAAGGCGGAAATCGAAGTTATCCAGCGTTATATGCCTCAACCGTTAACCGAAGCAGAGCTGACTCGGATCGTCGAAGAGACGATTCAAGAAGTCGGCGCCTCCTCCAAGGCCGACATGGGTAAAGTGATGAGCGCATTAATGCCGAAAGTCAAAGGTCGCGCCGACGGCAAGCAAGTGAACGCCGCCGTGCAACGGCTGTTGGTATAAACCTATAAGACGCTCCCGAATAACCTTCGGGGGCGTTTTTTGGCATGATAGGGTAAAATAAAGGAAGAACTGAAACAGGCGCAAGCCTTCTTACGTAGTACCGTGCAGGAAGCTGAGGGGGGAAGAGATGGTCAACATCATTCATCGTTGGAGAACGGGATGGCTCGGACTGATTGCGATGCTCGCCTCGATCGTACTCGCTTCGTTCGGAGCGGCGGCTACGGAAGCGCCTTCCGAAGCCGCCGCGGACGCGGGCGACGTCGCCGTCATCCGCGTCGATCGCACGATCGAGACGGGGCTGCAGCGGTTTCTCGAGCGCGCGCTCGGCGAAGCGGAGGCGTCCGGGGCGGAGACGGCGGTCCTCGTCATCAATACGTTCGGGGGCCGCGTCGACGCGGCGACGGAAATCGGCGAAGCGATCCGGTCCAGTCCGCTTCGCACGATCGCGTACGTCGAAGCGAAAGCGATTTCGGCGGGGAGCTATATCGCGCTGAACGCGGACGAGATCTACATGCAGCAGCATAGCACGATCGGCGCGGCGGCGGTCGTGGACGGCGCGGGCGATCGGGTGCGGGACTCGAAGATCGTCTCGGTCTGGGTGAAGCAAATGGTCGCCGCCGCGGAGCGGAACGGACGCAATCCGGCGATCGCGGAAGGCATGGTCGACGATTCGGTGAAGGTGGAGATGCCCGAGATCGGGCAAATCAGCGAACCGGGCGAGCTCATTACGTTAACCGCGGAGGAAGCGGTCGCCGTGGGATACGCGGAGGGACTCGCGACGTCGCTCGACGAGTTCTTATCGACGATCGGCTCGACGTCGCAGCAGACGATCGAACCGACGCTCGCCGAGCAAGCGGCGCGTTTTCTGACGCATCCGGCGACGACGACGGTCTTGTTTATCCTGGGCATCGCCGGTTTGGTCATCGAACTGCTCGTGCCGGGGTTCGGCGTTCCCGGCATCGTCGGCATCGTCGCGTTCGGGTTGTATTTTCTCGGAAACTATGTGGCGGGATTCGCGGGGGTGGAGCACTTGGCGATGTTCGTGGTCGGTGTCTTGCTGCTTGCATTGGAACTGTTTATCCCAAGCTTCGGCATTCTAGGCGTTCTTGGAATCGCGGCGCTGATCGCCGGCGTCGTGCTCGCCGCGTACGATTCGGGGGACGCGTTAACGTCGCTCGGCGTCGCCACTCTCGTCGCGGCCGTCATCGTAGCCGTGTTCGTCCGCTATTTTAAGCACCGAGGCGTCTGGAATAAATTTATTTTGCGGGATGCGCTGAAAACCGAAGAAGGTTACGTGTCGCATGCGACGCGGTCGGATTTGACCGGCAAGGTCGGCAAGGCGGTCACTCCGCTGCGGCCTTCGGGGACGGCGGTGTTCGACGACGAACGCGTCGACGTGGTGACGGACGGGGAATTCGTCGCGGCCGGCGCTTCCGTCGTCGTCGTGTTGGTCGACGGCGGACGCATCGTCGTACGGGAAACGGAACGACTTCATTTAAAATAAGAGAGGCAGGAAATTATTTATGTTCGGACCGGATGTATTTACGTTACTCATTATCGCTGTCGTGATTATCGCTTTCGTCGTGTTTATGAGCTTCTTCCCGATCATGTTGTGGATTTCGGCGCTCGCCTCCGGCGTGCGCGTCGGCATCATCACGCTGGTCGCAATGCGGCTGCGCCGCGTCATTCCGAGCCGTATCGTCAATCCGATGATTAAGGCTAGGAAAGCGGGCCTCGGCGTCTCGGTGAATCAGCTCGAGAGCCATTATCTCGCGGGCGGCAACGTCGACCGCGTCGTCAACGCGCTGATCGCGGCGGAACGCGCCAACATCCAGCTTCCGTTCGAGCGGGCGGCGGCGATCGACCTCGCGGGTCGAGATGTGCTTCAAGCGGTGCAAATGAGCGTTAACCCGAAGGTGATCGAGACGCCTTGGGTCGCCGCCGTGGCGAAAGACGGCATCGAGGTGAAGGTCAAAGCGCGGGTGACGGTGCGGGCGAATATCGACCGTCTCGTCGGCGGCGCCGGCGAAGAGACGATTATGGCGCGCGTCGGCGAAGGCATCGTCACGACGGTCGGCTCTTCGAATACGCATAAGGAAGTATTGGAGAATCCGGATTTGATTTCCCGTACGGTTCTTGGCAAAGGGCTGGACGCCGGCACGGCGTTCGAAATTTTATCGATCGATATCGCGGACATCGACGTCGGCAAAAACATCGGCGCCAACCTGCAAACCGAGCAGGCCGAAGCCGACAAGCGCATCGCGCAGGCGAAAGCCGAGGAGCGTCGGGCGATGGCCGTCGCGCACGAGCAGGAGATGAAGGCACGCGTCGAAGAGATGCGCGCGAAAGTCGTCGAGGCCGAGTCGCAGGTACCGCAAGCGATGGCCGAAGCGCTTCGCAGCGGCAAGCTCGGCGTCATGGATTACATGAATCTGAAGAACATCGAGTCGGATACGCAAATGCGCGATGCGTTCGGCAAGATGAATCCGGACGATTCGGACAAAAAGTGATCGCCGGTCGAGGAGGCGCTTGCGGAAGGGGTGACGTACCGTGGAGGATTTGATTCGCGTCCTATTGAACATCGTCTTCGACAATCCGCTGATCGCGCTGATCGCGTTCGGTATCGTATCGTTCGTACTGAATAAGGCGCGAGGCGCCGGAGCGGGCAAAGGCGACAATCGTCGCGGAGGCATGCCGCCGTTCGGCGGCGGCGGCCCGCTCGCGCCGCCGAACGGCGGGGGCGGCATGAGCCGCGGCGAGCCGGCCGGTCGCGAGCGGCCGCCGGCATTCGAGCAGGAGACGGCGCATTACGAGCCGTCGGTCCAACCGGCGGCTGCCTACGAGCCGGCCGCGACGCCGTCGCCAAGCGAGGCGGCGCTGTCGCGGCGGCGCCCTGCGGCGGCGCCCGCTGCGTCGAAGCCGGCGCCGACCCGTTCGGCGGGCGTGCATGCGCGCAACGCCGCGCAAGGCATGATCTGGTCGGAGATTTACGGACCGCCGCGGGCCGTTCGCCCGCACCGCGCGACGAAGCGATAGGGAAAGACGAAAGGCCGATCTTTCGGAGGATGTTTCTCCGGAAGGTCGGCCTTTTTTTGCGTTGTAGGATGCAAAAAGCGGGAGCGCTCCGTTCGGTTGGATGCGATGCGGTGCGGTGCGGTGCCTCTCCCCGGACTCCTTGTCCTCGATTTCCCTCCGATCAGCTATACGTCGGATTAATGAACGTACGAGGGTAGCTGAGCGAAGGGAAGTCGAGAAGAAGGGTTTTCGGGAGAGAGTAGGAACCGAGTACAAAGAAAGAGTCTGGATCAAACGGGCGGACGACCGGAAACGACCGCGAGTCGCGCTCCCTTTTCCCCGGTCCGACGTCCTTCGGGTTCGCTTCATATTTCCGCGCCGCGCCGCATATTTTGATAAGAGCAACAGGAGGGGGGCGCCCACGGACCATATGCGACGCTGGACTCGCAAGCTAACGAAATGGACAACGGATATGCTGGACCTTCCCCAGGACGTCGTCTTCGACCTTCCGCGCGTCACGATGATCGGCAATATGCAGTTGTACGTGGAAAACCATCGCGGCGTGCTTCATTTTTCGGAAACGTATTTGAAGCTCGCATTGACGCAAGGAAGCATGGAAATCCGAGGGAAGCAGCTGTCGATCCGCGCGATTCTTGCGGAGGAAGTGTTCATCGAAGGATTAATCGACGAAGTGAAGTACTCGTAACGCGAAGGGGGAAGACGGATGAACGCGCAGCTGGTCCGATACATAAGAGGGTATGTGAAATTAAACGTGGCAGGTCCGTCGTTCGAAGAGCTGATCAATCGGCTCGTCCAAGAGAACGTCCCCGTCTGGGACATCCGGAGGAGCGGCGAAGGCAGAGGCGAATTTCTTATCGCGCTGCCCGACTACTTCCGTTTAAAACCGCTCCTCAAGGAGACGGGCTGTCGGGTGCGGACGAGAGAGAGGCATGGGTTTCCCTTTTTCTTGGACAAACTCGGGAAGCGCAAGTGGTTCGTGGCGGGGGCGGCCGCGTTCCTGATCGGGATGTATTTGCTCGCGCAGGTCGTATGGACGGTGCAGGTGGACGGCAACGAAACGATTCCGAAGGAGTATATTTTGCAGGCGGCGTCGGAGCAAGGCATCTACCCGCTGCAATGGAAAATGCGAATGGGCGATCCCGGCGTCTTGGCGGACAGGCTCGCTCGGACGATCCCGAACGTCGCCTGGGTCGGCGTCGACGTGCAAGGAACGACGGTAACGATCCGCGTCGTGGAATCGATCGTGCCGGAGAAGCGGATTCCGCAAAACCCGAGGCATCTGGTCTCGACGTCCGACGCCGTTATCACGCGCATTATCGCGGACCGGGGCGTCCCGCTCGTCGGCGTCCATTCTCGGGTGAAGCGCGGAGATATTTTAATTTCGGGTATTCTAGGGGATGAGGAGAATCGGGAGGTCGTCGTGGCGGAGGGCGACGTCCGCGGTCTCGTCTGGTACGAATACAACGTGCAAGCGCCGATCGCCAAGCAGCACAAGGCGT
The DNA here is from genome assembly GCF_005765165.1 of Paenibacillus antri. Taxonomy (NCBI): domain Bacteria; kingdom Bacillati; phylum Bacillota; class Bacilli; order Caryophanales; family Paenibacillaceae; genus Paenibacillus; species Paenibacillus antri. The sequence goes on from NZ_VCIW01000015.1 coordinate 40,487, forward strand.
TGACCGGCGAGTCGCGCTCGACGTTCCACCTCGTGCTCGGCGGCCGCGCGTTGCAGCTGAGCGGCTATTGGCAGAAGCCGTACGCCAACGAGCAGGTCGAGACGGACCGCAAGCAGCTGCGGTTCGGTCCGTGGACGGCGCCGATCGGCTGGATGACGGTGACGCACCGCGAAGCGACGATCGTCGAAGAGACGCGGACCGTCGCGGAGGCGAAGGAGACGGGGCTTGCGAACGCGAGGGCGGATTTGATCGCGACGTTGGGCGGAAACACGGTCATTCGGGCGGAAAAAATTTTGCATGAGCGTACCGACAATGGTAAAGTGGTAATGAATGTATTGTTCGAGGCCGAGGTCGATCTGGCGACCGAACGGCCGATTCTGGAAGAGGAATTGGCGCCGCCCGACAAGAAAGACGGGCCTTGACCATGTACAAGGAGTGAAGGACGCTATTGAACGAACGCATCGCTGACCATACCGTAAAGATCCCGCTGAGGAACGCGGCCGAAGGGCTTGCGCTGTTCGGACCGGGAGACGCTTACCTTCACTTGATCGAGAAAGAGACGGAAGCTCAACTGTTTTCCCGCGACGCGGAGATCGCCGTGCAAGGCACGAAGCAGCAAGTGGAATCGCTGCAGCAGCTGTTCGAGGTGCTGCTCGAGCTGATTCGCGGCGGCTATACGCTGTCGGAGCGGGATGTCATGTACGCCGTCGAGCTCGCCAAGACGATGCAGGCCGACCAGCTGCTCGACCTGTTCAAGGGCGATATCGCCGCGACGTACAAGGGCAAGCCCATTAAAGTGAAGACGATCGGACAGAAGCAATACGTATCGACGATCCGGAAGAAAGATATCGTCTTCGGGATCGGCCCGGCCGGGACAGGCAAGACGTATCTCGCCGTCGTGCTGGCCGTCGTCGCTCTGAAGGAGGGTAAGGTGAAGCGCATCGTCCTGACGCGGCCGGCCGTGGAGGCGGGCGAGAGCCTCGGCTTCCTGCCCGGGGACCTGCAGGAGAAGGTGGATCCGTACTTAAGGCCGTTGTACGACGCGCTGAACGACATGCTCGGCCCGGAGGCGGTCGCCAAGTCGCTCGAGCGGGGATTGATCGAGGTCGCTCCCCTAGCGTACATGCGCGGACGGACGCTGGAGGATTCGTTCATAATATTGGACGAGGCCCAGAATACGACTCCGGAACAGATGAAGATGTTCTTGACGCGTCTCGGCTTCGGCTCGAAGATGGTCGTAACCGGCGACGTCACGCAGATCGACTTGCCGAGAGGGAAAACCTCCGGCCTCATCGAGGCGGAGCGCATTCTGAAGAATATTCCGGAGATCGGATTCATCATGTTCGGCGAGTCCGACGTCGTGCGCCACGCGTTGGTGCAGAAGATCATCATGGCGTATGACCGCGTCAAGGATCAATAGTCATAGGAGTAGGAGGATACCCTAATGACGCAGAAAGAGGTCCGCATCCGCGGCAAGCATCGATATAAAATCGGAGGTTGGCGATACAGCATGGGTGTAAGGGCGGCATTATTGCTGTCGTTCGCCCTTCTTTTTTATTTTTCCCTAGCGGAAAACGTGATCCCGCCCACCTACGACGTACAACCGAATACGGTGAGCAAGGAGACGATTTACGCCAACGCCCGCATCGAAGACGAGCTGGCGACGGAAGCCGCGCGGGCCGATGCGGTCCGTCGCGTCCAGCCGGTGTCGACGATCGTGTCGATGCGCAATACCGACCTGGTGGAGCGGCTGTTCGACGAGATCGCCCGCATCAACGCCGACGAAGGCTTGACGACGGACGAGAAGGTGAGCGTGTATCGCAACAAGCTGCCGGATTTGTTCCGCCAAACGTACGAAACGACGTTGACGAAATGGTTGAACGCGGATACGTACAGCGCGACGTTGATCGACGAAATTCGGCTCCGGCTGAACGAACAGCAATATCGTCTCCAGGAAGAGGACTTGTTCAAGCTTCCGAAGTTGACGCAAGAACAGCTCCTTGAGATGGAGCCCGTCGTCATCGATATCGTGAACCGATTAATGAGCGATCCGACGGGCGACGCGGAGAGCGTTCGGATGCAAGTGCCGGAATGGGTGAACGCGTCGACGCTGACGAGCAACGTGACGCGGGGCTTGGCGCAAGAAATCATCCGCTTCGCGCTGACGCCGAACCGGTTTTACGACGAGGACGCGACCGTTCGCGCGCGGGAGGCGGCGGAGCGGGACACCGAGACGATCTATATCGAGAAGGGCGACGCCATCGTCCGCGCCGGCCAGACGATCACGGAAGAGCTCTATCAGAAGCTCGAACAGATGAACCTGATCCAAAACGGCAATAACAACGTGCTGCCGCGGCTCGGTTTGGCGGCGCTCTGCCTGTTGTTCCTCGGCGCGCTTCATGCGTTCGTGCGCCATTCGCGTCTGGCGATCCGGAACGATAATCGACTGCTCTTGATGCTATTCATCATCTATGTCATTAACCTGGCGGCGATGAAGATCGTCTCCATCGCGCAAGGGCTCGATACATCGCTTGCTTATTTGGCTCCGGTCGCGCTCGGAACGATGTTGATCGCGGTGCTGCTCGACGATCAGCTCGCCACGATCTCCACGGTGCTGTTCAGCATCGTCGCCAGCATCGTATTCCATGCCGAGCAGGACGCGTTATTCGACTTCCGCTACGGCTTCGTGGCGCTCGTCGTCGGCTACGTGGCCATCTTCGCGATTCGGCGCGTCAGCCAGCGAGCCTCGATACTGCGAGCAGGCATCTCGGTTTCCGTCTTCTCGGCGCTGTCGGTCGCGCTGCTCGCCGTCATCGAGAATCCCGAGATGACCAATTACCAGGACGTGCTCCTCGCGGTCGCCTATGCGTTCACGGGCGGCGTCGTGACGGCGGTGTTCGTGCTCGGGCTGATGCCGTTCTTCGAAGCGACGTTCGGCATCTTGTCGCCGCTGAAGCTCGTCGAGCTGTCGAACCCGAACCATCCGCTGCTTCGGAAGCTGCTCACCGAAGCGCCGGGGACGTACCATCACAGCGTCATGGTCGGCAATCTTTCCGAGGCGGCGGCCGAGGCGATCGGCGCGAACGGCTTGCTGTGCCGGGTAGGGTCGTTCTATCACGACATCGGCAAGACGCGGCGTCCGTCGTATTTCATCGAAAATCAGATGAACCGCGAAAACCCGCACGACACGCTCGAGCCGAGCGTCAGCAAGGCGATCATCGTAGCGCATGCGAAGGACGGCGTCGATATGCTGAGCGAAGCGAAGATCCCGAAGCCGATTCGAGATATCGCCGAACAGCATCACGGAACGACGTTATTGAAATACTTCTATTATAAGGCCGTGAAGCAGCGGGAGGAGTACGCCGCGCGCATCGCGGAGAGCGCGGGCGACGCGGAAGCGGCCGCCGCGGTCGAGCCGATTCCGGAGACGGATTACCGGTATCCGGGCCCGAAAGCGCAAACGAAGGAAGCGGCCATCGTCGGCATCGCCGATTGCGTCGAGGCGGCGGTGCGCAGCCTTCGCAACCCGACGGTCGAACATGTCGATTCCATGGTGCGCAAGATCATTAAGGATCGTCTGGACGATCAACAGTTCCACGAATGCGACATGACGCTCAAGGAACTGGACATCGTCGCGAAGAGCATGAAGGAGACGCTGCTCGGCGTCTTCCACTCTCGGATCGAATACCCGGGAGACGCGCCGCAGAACGGCGCGGCTAAGACGAAAGGGGAGGCATAGTCCTTGACGCTGCGTTTGGATTTCGCGAACGAACAAGAAGAAGTGACGCTGCCGGAAGGACTGGAGCGACGGCTCGAGGAGCTCCTCGCGCTCGCGGGCGAGATGGAGTCGGTCGACGCAGGCGACGTCTCGGTGACGATCGTCGACGACGAGGCCATCCGGGAGCTGAATCTGCAATATCGGAAGCTGGATAAGCCGACGGACGTGCTGTCGTTTTCGATGTGGGAATCCGCCGGCGAAGAGACGCCGATCGTCTACGGCGACGAATCGGAAGGCGACGACGTCGAAGACGGCGAGACGGTCGAGCTGCCGGACGAGCCGATCGGCGACATCGTCATTTCGGCGGCGACGGCGAAACGGCAGAGCGAGGAATACGGGCATTCGTTCGAGCGAGAGCTTGGCTTCTTGTTCGTGCACGGCTTCCTGCACCTGATCGGCTATGACCACGAGGACGAGGCGGCCGAGCGCGTCATGACCGAGAAGCAGGAGCAGGTGCTGCGGCGCGCGGGATTGTCCCGGTGAAGAAGAAGAAGGGGATCGGTCTTCGCTACGCCGCTTGGGGATGGTGGCATGCGCTCCGTCACGAGCGCAACATGCGTATCCACGCCGGCGCCGCTGCGGCCGCCGTCGCGGTAGGCGCGTACGCGCGTCTCGATCGCGACGAGTGGCTGTGGGTGGCGCTGTCCATCGCGGTCGTGTGGAGCGCCGAGTGCGTCAACACGGCGATGGAGCGGGTCGTCGATCTCGTCGTCGGCACCGAACGCGAGCCGCTCGCTAAAGCGGCTAAGGATACGGCTGCAGCCGCGGTACTCATCCTAGCGGCGTTCTCGCTCGTCGTGGCCGGCACGGTGCTCGTTCCCGCCGTGTTCGCGCGGCTCGTCGAGTGACGCGGTTTCCCTATTTCCGGTACCAACGAGAAGGAGTACGACGATGAATATAACGAACGAACAGCTGTTGGAGCATGCGATGGAGGCCCGGAAGCGGGCGTACGTGCCCTATTCGAAATTCGCCGTGGGCAGCGCGCTGCTGGATACGAGCGGCCATATTCATTACGGCTGCAACGTGGAGAACGGGGCGTACAGCCCGACGAACTGCGCCGAGCGGACGTCGCTGCACCGCGCGATCGCGGACGGCGTCAAGCGAGGCGCCTTCGCCGCCATCGCGGTCGTGGCGGACACGAACGGGCCGTGCACGCCTTGCGGCGTCTGCCGCCAGGTGCTTTCGGAATTGTGCCCGCAGGACATGCCGGTCATCATGAGCAACCTGCGAGGCGAGACGAAGGTGATGACGGTGGCGGAGCTGCTGCCGGGCGCGTTCGTACTGGAGGAGCATAAAAACATATGACGGACATTAAGACCCAATCGCAAGCGAAGTTCCGCTCGGGCTTCGTGACGATCGTCGGACGGCCGAACGTCGGCAAGTCCACGCTTATGAACCAAGTGATCGGCCAGAAGATCGCTATCATGTCGGACAAACCCCAGACGACTCGGAACAAGATTCAAGGCGTATACACCCAAGGCAGCGTACAAATGGTGTTCCTCGACACGCCGGGCATTCATAAGCCGGATTCGAAGCTCGGCAATTACATGGTTAAGGTAGCCACGGATACGCTGAAGGAGGTCGACGTCGTTCTGTTCTTGGTCGACGTGTCGGCCGGTCTCGGCGGCGGCGATCGGTTCATCATCGAGCAAATGAAGAACGTGCGCACGCCCGTCGTCTTGGGGCTCAATAAGATCGACCTCGTCCACCCGGAAGCGCTGCTCCCGATCATCGCGCAATACAAGGATTTATATCCGTTCGCCGAGATCGTGCCGGTGTCGGCGCTGAAAGGCAACAACGTAAGCACGCTGCTGGAGCAGCTCGGCAAATATATGCCGGAAGGCCCGCAGTATTATCCGGCCGACCAAGTAACGGATCATCCCGAGCAATTCGTATGCGCGGAGCTGGTACGGGAGAAGATCCTTCATCTGACCCGAGAAGAAATCCCCCATTCGGTGGCGGTGCAGATCGAAGCGATGAGCGTTCGGGACAACGGCGTCGTCGACGTCTCCGCCGTCATCTTCGTCGAGCGCGATTCGCAGAAAGCGATCGTGATCGGGAAGAAAGGCGCGCTCCTGAAGCAAATCGGGGAAGCCGCCCGCAAGGATATGGAGACGCTGCTCGGCTCCCGCATTTTCCTGGAGCTGTGGGTGAAAGTGAAAAAGGATTGGCGGAACACGGAGCACGTCTTGAAGGACCTCGGGTTTCGACACGACTGAGACAAACGTTTGCCATGAATTGTATCGCATAGGAAACTCGCGTCCGTACATCCTAAGACCATAGCGTCAAAGTCGCCACAGCGGAAAGGATGAATTCGGATGCGAGATTTTTCGTGGACGTATTTTACTTTGACTGGGGATGTAGATGCTTATATGCTTTACCGCGAATGGGACCAGATGAAAGACGTGTCCGGCATCGACGTCGACGTCATCCCGGGAGATGAAGAAGCCGAGGGATGTTACATCGAGTAGAGGGAATCGTCATTCGGTCCGTCGAATACGGAGAGGGTAACCTGATCGTTACTCTAATGACCGGAGAGTTCGGTAAAGTCGGGGTGATGGTCCGCGGGGCGAAGAAGACGCGAAGTCGCCACGCCGCCGTCACCCAGTTGTATACATATGGCGAGTATGTGTACTACAAATCTAATACAGGCACGCTCGGTACGCTGAATCACGCGGAGCTGCTGGACGCCTTCTCGGGCATCCGCGGCGATCTGCGTCGTTCGGCGTATGCGGCGTATTTCGCAGAGGTAACCGATCGGCTCGTCCCCGACGGCGAAGCGAGCGCGTTCTTGTACGAACAGCTGAAGGCCGCTTACGAAGCGTTGTCGGGAGGCAAGGAACCGGCCGTCGTCGGCGCGATGCTCGAGCTGAAGCTGTTCGCGTTCTCGGGCGTGTCGCCGATCACGCAGGAGTGCGCCGAATGCGGGCGCAGCCCGGAGCCGCAAGAGGCGGCGTTTTGGAGCCCGGCCGCAGGGGGACTCGTATGCGTCTCCTGCGCGGGCGCGTTCGCCGACCGGACGCCGCTCGCTCCGGGCGTGCGGAAGCTGCTTCCGGTGCTGCAGCGCGCCGACCTGCGGCGGCTCGGCGACGTTAACGTGAAGCCGCGAACGAGGGCGGACCTTAAGCAGACGATGCGGCGTTGGTTCGAGACGCATGCGGACGTTCGGCTGCGGACGCGCGCCGTTCTGGATCAGATCGAAGCCGTGTATGCGGACGACGACGCGGGAGACGATCCCGCCGACGCCTCCGGACGCGACGGCTCTTGACATCGGTAACGAACGTTGCTATAATTCACCACAATATGTAATTGGACGAATGTTCGGAAGCGTCGGATGGGAAACAAGTAACTGATGTGCGGCGGATCGCAGCGACCGGGGACGGTGAGAGCCCGGATCCGAGACATGAGCGAAGGCGTTCCCGGAGCGGAAGGCAATTCGGTAAAAGAGGGCGTCTTTTGGCGCCAAGTAGGGTGGAACCGCGGGAGAACAACCCGTCCCTACGTCCCTAACAGGGCGTAGAGACGGGATTTTTTGCATATAAGGAGAGGTTATCGAACATGTCAGCGAAGTCGATGGACGCGATTACGGCGTTAGCGAAGCACAGGGGGTTCATTTTCCCGGGGTCCGAAATTTACGGAGGTCTCGCCAACACATGGGACTACGGGCCGCTCGGCGTCGAGCTTAAGAACAATATCAAGCGCGCCTGGTGGAAGAAATTCATTCAAGAATCGCCGTATAACGTCGGCTTGGACGCGGCCATTCTGATGAACCCGCAGACGTGGGTCGCGTCGGGCCATGTGGGCAACTTCAACGACCCGATGATCGACTGCAAGCAGTGCAAGTCGCGCCACCGCGCCGACAAGCTGATCGAGAACGCGGTCGCGGAGAAGGGCCAGGAAATTATCGTCGACGGCATGTCGTTCGATCAGATGATGGACCTCATCAAAGAACACCATATCGTCTGCCCGGATTGCGGGGCGTTCGATTATACCGACATTCGACAATTCAACCTGATGTTTAAGACGCACCAAGGCGTTACGGCGTCGAGCGCCAACGAAGTGTACTTGCGTCCGGAGACGGCGCAGGGCATCTTCGTCAACTTCAAGAACGTGCAGCGCACGATGCGCAAGAAGCTGCCGTTCGGCATCGGGCAGATCGGTAAGAGCTTCCGGAACGAAATTACGCCCGGCAACTTCACGTTCCGTACGCGGGAATTCGAGCAGATGGAGCTTGAATTTTTCTGCAAGCCGGGCGAGGATTTACAATGGTTCGAATACTGGCGCGCCTTCTGCAAAGAGTGGCTGCTGAAGCTGAACATGAAGGAAGACAGCATCCGCCTCCGCGATCACTCGGAAGACGAGCTGTCGCATTACAGCAACGCGACCGTCGACATCGAGTTCAAGTTCCCGTTCGGCTGGGGCGAGCTGTGGGGCATCGCCGATCGGACCGACTACGACCTGAAGCAGCATATGCAGCATTCCGGCGAAGACTTTCACTACCACGACCAAGAAACCGGGGAGAAGTACGTCGCGTACTGCATCGAGCCGTCGCTCGGGGCGGATCGCGTGACGCTCGCGTTCCTGATCGACGCGTACGAGGAGCAGCAGTTAGAGGGAGACGACAGCCGCGTCGTGCTTCGCCTCCATCCGGCGCTCTCGCCGTATAAGGCAGCCGTGTTCCCGCTCTCCAAGAAGCTGAACGACGGCGCTCGCAAGGTGTTCGAAAAGCTGGCCGCCGAATACATGGTCGACTTCGACGACGCGGGCTCGATCGGGAAGCGGTATCGCCGCCACGACGAGATCGGCACGCCGTTCTGCATTACGTACGACTTCGAATCGGAGACGGACGGCCAAGTGACGGTGCGCGACCGCGATACGATGGAGCAGGTGCGCATGCCGATCGACGCGCTGCCGGCTTATATCGCAAGCAAGCTCGCGTTCTAATTTCCAAGGGGAAAATTTACGAGGGCGCCGGAAGCAGGAGTTTTCCGCGGCGCCCTCGTATATATTAGTAAGGACTTTTTTTTCGTAAACTTATCGATACGAACGGCGGTGAACGCATGAACGCCGCACAACCGAAGATCGTCGTCGACGCGGACGCATGCCCGGTGAAGGAGCAGGTGTCGATCGCCGCCGTTCGATACGGGGTTCCGGCTTGGATGGTGTCGTCTTATAATCATGTGCTGCCGGAGCTTCCCGGCGTCACGAATTTCCAAGTCGACGCGTCGGACCAGTCCGCGGATTTATTCATCGCGAACCGGCTCGTCCCGGGCGACGTGCTCGTCACGCAGGACTATGGTCTCGCGACGATCGGATTGGCGAAGCGAACGACGGTGCTGTCTCCGAGAGGGACGATGTTCACGAACGACAACATCGATAGGCTGCTGGAGGAGCGGTATCAGTCCGCCAAGCGCAGGCGGGCCGGCGGGCGCACGAAGGGGCCGAGGCCGTTCACCGGAGAGGATCGGGACAGGTTTCTACATGTTTTGACAAAAGTTTTATCGGGTTTGCAGGAGAATGGTCCAATATAGCGAATACTAATATTTGCAATTTCGGAATGTGGTGATTTGGGATGAGGACAGGATCGATTCCGGAGGACGTCATTCAATCCGTGCTCGAGAAGACCGACATCGTCGAACTGATCGGTCGAACGGTATCGCTCGCGAGGAGCGGCCGCGGGTATCTCGGTTTGTGCCCCTTCCATTCCGAAAAGACGCCCTCCTTCAACGTATTGCCGGAGAAGCGGATCTTTCACTGCTTCGGCTGCGGAGCCGGAGGCAACGCCATTCGGTTTTTGATGAAGTCCGAAGGCTTGTCGTTTCCGGAAGCGATACGCGCCTTGGCGGAGACGACGGGCGTCGCATACGATTTCGCCCCGGCGCCGTCCGAGATGACGGAAGAGCAGCGCGAAGCGTTGCGGTTTATCGCCGCGAACGAGGAGGCCGCGAAGTTTTTCCACTTCGTGCTCGGAGGAACGGAGCAAGGGCAGGCGGGATACGAATACTTGAAGCGCCGCGGGTTTTCCCAGAAGCTGATCGACGAATTCGAGATCGGGTTCGCGCCGCCGCTGCGAGACAGTCTTCTGCAGTTTCTGCAGACGAAGGGGTTTCCGCCCCCCGTCGCCGAGCGCGCCGGATTGATCGCCGCTCGCAACGATTCGACGGATTACTTCGACCGGTTCCGCGATCGCGTCATGTTCCCGATCTGGGACGCGGCAGGGAAGATCGTCGCTTTCAACGGGCGCGCCGTCGGTGACGCGCAGCCGAAGTATTTGCATTCGCCCGAGACGACTCTGTTTCAGAAGAGCAAGGTGTTGTACCCGCTCCATCTCGCGAAGGCTTCCATTCGGAAGCAACGTCAAGCGGTGCTGTTCGAGGGAATGGTCGACGTCATCAAGGCCCGGGAAGCCGGCGTGGAGAACGGCGTCGCGACGCTCGGCACGGCGCTTACGGAGACGCATCTGGCGATGCTCCGAAGATACTGCGATTCGATCCTCGTCTGTTACGACGGCGATCGCGCGGGACAGGCGGCGGCGCATAAAACCGTGCTGCTCTGCGAGAAGGCTGGCATGAAATGCGAGGTGGCGCTGCTGCCGGAAGGCAAGGATCCGGACGAATATATCGCCGCTTTCGGTCCCGATGCGTTCCTCGCGAACGTCATCCGAAACCCCGTTTCTTCGACAAAATATAAAATACTATATTTAAAGAAGGAACATACACTACAAGATGACGGGGGCAAATTATCGTTCGTTCGATCGGCGCTTCGCATCGTAGCGGCGCTCGAATCCCCTACCGAGCGGGAACATTACGTGAAAGAACTCGCCGGAGAAACGCAATACGCCTTTGAAACTTTGAAACAAGAGATGAACGAAATTCGTCAAAAAGTGAGAGGGCAAGGGGATAAGAACGAAATTCCGTGGAATACTGATATGAATGAAAAGGGGAGTTCCGCCCCGGCGGTCCCCGCGCTGCGGCCGGCTTATTATTCGGCGGAGCGGCAGCTCTTGGCCGCTATGATGTACAGCGAAGATGCCGCAAAGCTCGTCCAAGAGAAGTTGGGCGGGGAATTTCACGTGGAAGCTCATGCGGCGATCGCTGCTTATTTATATGCTTACTATGCCGCCGGCAGGGAGCCGAATCCTAGCGGATTCGTCGGCACCTTGCATGACGACGCCTTGGAGGCTTTGGCGAGCAGCATCTTGCTCTCGGTCCCCCAGGACGCCATCAACGAGAAGGTGCTCGAGGACTGCTTGACGGAAGTGCGCAAACACGACTTGGAGCTCAAGTTAAAGCAGAAGCAACAGCAGCTTGCAAGAGCCGAACGCGCGGAGGAATTCGCCGCCGCCGCGCAAATCGGAATCGAGATCATTACCTTAGAGAGAGAGCTCAAGCAGTTGGGGCAACGGATCTAAGGAGGAGGGAGTTGTCGAATGACGAACGAACAGCATACGGAGCAAGAGACCGAACTGACCTTGGAACAAGTCAAAGAGCAACTATTGGAACAAGGGAAGAAGCGCTCGACGCTTACGTATAAAGATATCACGGAGAGACTGTCCCCGTTCGATCAGGACGCGGAGCAGATCGACGAGTTTTTCGAGGTGCTCGCGGAGCAGGGCATCGAAGTCGTGAACGAGAACGAAGACGGAGGCATGGCGCTTCCGGAAGACGATCACGACGACTTCCAATTCGACGAAGATTTGTCCCTGCCGCCGGGCGTGAAGATCAACGATCCCGTACGGATGTACCTGAAGGAAATCGGACGGGTGCCGCTGTTATCGGCGGAAGACGAGATTCAGCTGGCCAAACGAATCGAAAACGGCGACGAAGAGGCGAAACGCCGCCTCGCGGAAGCGAACCTTCGTCTCGTCGTCAGCATCGCCAAGCGGTACGTCGGCCGCGGCATGCTGTTCCTCGACTTGATTCAGGAAGGGAACATGGGCCTGATCAAGGCGGTCGAGAAGTTCGACCACGACAAGGGCTTTAAATTCAGTACGTACGCGACATGGTGGATTCGCCAAGCGATTACCCGCGCGATCGCCGATCAGGCGAGAACGATCCGCATCCCCGTACATATGGTGGAGACGATCAATAAGCTGATCCGCGTATCGAGGCAGCTGCTGCAGGAATTAGGAAGAGAGCCGACGCCGGAGGAAATCGCGAAGGAGATGGATCTCAGCACCGAGAAGGTTCGGGAGATCATGAAGATCGCGCAGGAGCCGGTATCGCTCGAGACGCCGATCGGCGAAGAGGACGACAGCCACTTAGGCGACTTCATCGAGGATCAAGAGGCGCTCGCGCCGGCCGACGCCGCAGCGTACGAGCTGCTGAAGGAACAGCTCGAGGATGTGCTCGATACGCTCACCGAGCGAGAAGAGAACGTATTGCGCCTCCGCTTCGGCTTGGACGACGGCCGCACTCGGACGCTTGAAGAGGTAGGCAAGGTATTCGGCGTAACGCGCGAGCGCATCCGCCAGATCGAAGCCAAGGCGCTCCGGAAGCTGCGCCACCCGAGCCGCAGCAAGCGGTTGAAAGATTTCTTAGAATAAATCGTCGAGAAGGACCTCCATCCGCCGTGCGGTCGGGGTCTTTTTCCCTATATGGCGGGAGGCGGCGTTGCCGAATGGATCAAGAGAAGCGAGCTTTGATCGTCAAGGAAATCGAACATTGGCAGCGCAGCAAGCTGCTGCCGGACCACTATTGCGATTTCCTGCTTAACTTGTATCGCGACCCCGAAGCGTCGGGGACGGTCGTGCAGCAAGAGCGCAAGCGAAAAATCGTGGAAAGCAACCCGTTGCATTGGCTGCTACTAATTGGCAGCATTGGTTTGTTTTGTTACGTTGGTCTACATTTTAGCTTGTTTCCACCGCTATTGCAAATCGGGGTGTTCCTCGCGGTCGTGCTTGCCGCGCACGGCGTCAGCGCCTATTTTCGGAACCGAAAGCCGCTGCTTTCTTACGCGCTGTTCGGCGTCGGAGCGGGTGCGCTGCTGGCCGGAGGCGCGCTGCTGCTGGGCGATGAAAGCGGGGCCGGGGCGGCGGGGGACTGGACCGCACCTGCGTTCTATATCGCTTGCTGCGCGATCATCTGGATCGCGTTCGGGGTCGCGCTCCGAGTGCCTTGGATTCATCTGTGCGGCTGGATCGTGCTGATGTTCGTGTATTCGGCTGCGGTCAACCGCATCGTCGCGCCGGAAGGTTGGGTCGCTTTGGAGCTTAGCTGGGTTCCGCTCGCGGGCGTATTCGGGTGGATCGGGTGGCTGCTCAGCCGACGCGCCAAGCAGTCCGGCGCCGTGTTCCTCATTCTGGCGTGCTTGCTCTGGTTCGTGCCGGAGACGTACGCCTACGCGTTCACCGAGCAGCCGCTCGCCGTAACGCAATCGTTGATGCTGGGGAAGCTGGCAGCGCTCGGAGCGACGGCATTCTTCTTTAGAAAATTATGGACGGAATGGGTTGTATAAGATGATTCAACTATCCAAGCGGCTGTCGGCCGTCGCGGAGTACGCGCTGCCGGGCGGAGCGCTCGCGGATATCGGAACGGACCATGCACTGCTGCCCGTGTCGCTCGTGCAGCGCGGGATCATCCCGAACGCCGTGGCCGGCGACGTGCATGTCGGTCCGGCGCGGGCCGCGGAACGGCAAGTGTTGTCGGCGGGACTCGCAAGCAAGATCGACGTTCGGATCGGGGACGGTCTGGCCGTTCTCGAGCCGAACGAAGTCGAGACGATTACGATCGCGGGCATGGGCGGGGGAACGATCGTCGACATTTTGTCGGGGGGCGCCGCCGCGCTCGCAGGGGTGCGCCGGCTCGTGCTGCAGCCGAACGTGGGGGAGCGGCTCGTGCGCGCGTGGCTGCTCGAGAACGGCTGGAAGCTCGTTCAGGAGACGCTGCTTGAGGAAGACGGCTTACTGTACGAGGTGCTGGCGGCGGACGCGCCGTCGGACGCAGCGGAGGCGGCCGCATGGAACGAAGCCTTATACGAAGGCGTTCCCGCGCCGAGCGGCGGCGGTACGCTGTCGCGGTCGGTCCTGCTGCTGATGGGACCGCATCTTCTCCGGTCGCCGACGCGGCTGTTCGCTCGGAAGTGGACCGCATACGTCGCGAAGCTGGATGAATTGATCGAACGCATCGGCCGATCCGAACAGCCGGAAGCGCACAAGAAGCGCGCGGAGCTGACGGCGGAGCGGAACGAGGTTAGCGAGGTGCTGCAATGGCTGTCGACGTAAGGCAGGTCGTCTATTGGATGGAATCGTGGGCGCCCCCCGCGCTGGCGGAGCCCGACGACAAGATCGGCTTGCAAATCGGCTCGTTGAAGAACAAGATCGAGCGGGTCGCGGTTGCGCTGGACGTCACGGACGCGGTAGTCGACGAAGCGATCGCGCGCGGGGCGGGGCTCATTATCGCGCATCATCCGATCATCTTCCGGCCGCTCGCCGCGATCCGGACGGACCGCGCCGACGGGAAGCTGATTAAGAAGCTGCTCGCGAACGACGTCTCGGTGTACGCGTCGCATACGAATCTCGACGTCGCGACGGGCGGCGTCAACGACTTGCTCGCGGACGCGCTCGGCTTGACGTCGACGAAACCGCTCAAGACGTCCGTCGTGGAGACGTTGTATAAGCTGGTCGCGTACGTGCCGCATTCGCACGCGGACAGGGTGCGGGAAGCCGTATTCGCGGCGGGCGCCGGGCAGATCGGAAAATACAGCCATTGCGGCTTCTCGGCCGAAGGCACCGGCACGTTCCTGCCGGAAGAAGGGGCGGCTCCTTATCTCGGCGAGCCGGGACGGCTCGAGACCGCCTCCGAGCTCCGGTTCGAGACGATCGTGCCCGAGCGGCGCAAGGCGGCCGCGGTGAAGGCGCTCTTGGCGGCGCATCCGTACGAGGAGGTCGCTTACGATTTGTTCCGGTTGGAGCTGCCGGGCGAACCGTTCGGCCTCGGGCGAGTCGGATCGCTTCCTTCGCCGACGACGCTGAAGGCATTCGCCGAGCGGGCGAAAACCGCGTTCGGCGTGCCGGCGCTGCGGTTCGTCGGCGACCCGGACAAGGTCGTACGGAAGGTCGCCGTCCTCGGCGGATCGGGACGAAGCTACGTCAAGCATGCGATCTCCGCCGGGGCGGACGCGTTCGTCACCGGCGATCTCGATCACCATACGGCTCACGACGCGCTGGCCGCCGGAATCGCATTGATCGATCCGGGACATCATATCGAGCAAATCATGAAAGCGGCGGTCGCCGCGCGGCTGAACGCCCACGCGGCGGCGCAAGGGTGGGACGTCGAGGCGTACGCGTCGGCCGGTTCGACCGAGCCGTTCGTCTTCTTGTAGCGCCGCGGTCGCCGCGCTGGCAGCGTTGGTAACTTCCTAGCATTGCAACGCGACCCGAATGCGCGTATACTTGTTCTAGTCGAGAAGTTTGACAGACAATCGCCGGCGGGGCAACCCGCGGGAGGAAAGTCCGGGCTCCATAGGGCAGGGTGCTGGATAACGTCCAGTCGTCGCGAGACGAAGGATAGTGCCACAGAAACGGACCGCCGATGGCTTTCGCGAGAAAGCACAGGCAAGGGTGGAACCGTGGTGTAAGAGACCACGAGGAGGCATGGCGACATGTCTGCTGGTAAACCCCACCTGGAGCAAGACCTAAGAGGAACGCGGCAGCTTCGCGCTGCGACCCTTGCCCGGGGTGCGTTCGGGTTGGTCGCTGGAGCGGCGCAGCAATGCGTCGCCTAGATAGATGATTGTCGCTTCAACGGTGGGAGGGCAGGTGACCCGTTACGACCACTGGAAGCACAGAACCCGGCTTACGGCAAACTTCTCTTGTCACCAACTTTATAAGCTTTACAACGCGGAAGAGCCGTCGAACGAATCGACGGCTCTTTCTTCGCATTGTTTTCGTTATGCCCCGAAGATCGAGCGGAGCAGCTGTTCGAGGAACGACGACTCGCGCCCCACCGTCCGCGTCCCGGAATCTTCGTCCAGCGCCGCCTCCTGCGGCTTCTGTCCCGTCGCCAGCTGTAACGCTCGAGGGACGTTGATCTGCCCGTACCCGAAATACGCGTCCCTGCCGGCCGCGCCGAGATCGACGGCGCTCTTGCGCATAATGTCGTATACCTCGGTATTTTTCAGCGTCGGGTTGACCGAACGGATGAGCGCCGCTAACGCCGAGACGTGAGGGCTGGCCATCGACGTACCGGACAGCGCGGCGTATTGGTTTTCCGTATAGGTGCTGGCGATATTTTCGCCCGGGGCGACGACGTCGACGTAGTCGCCGTAATTGCTGAACGACGCCTTCTCCTGCTGTTGGTTCGTCGCCGAGACGGCCAACACTTCTGGATACGCGGCCGGAAATCCGGGTTGGCTCGTATTGTCGTTGCCCGTAGCGGCGATCAACACGACGTCCCGGTCGAACGCGTATCGGATCGCATCGTGCAGGAAGCTGGCGCTGGCGTAGTTGCCGAGGCTCATATTAATGACCTTCGCGCCGTGATCCGTCGCCCAGACGATGCCCTCCGCAACCGAATACGTGCTTCCCATCCCGGTAGAGTCCAGTACCTTCACGGGCATTACCTTGTTGTACCACGTCATTCCCGCGACGCCTTGCCCGTTATCCACGAGGGCGGAGACGACGCCCGCCACATGCGTGCCGTGCCCGACGTCGTCCGCCGGCGGCTGGGCCGGATCCACGACGTTGTAGCCGTCCACCAAGTGGCCCTGCAGATCGGGGTGCGACAGCGTCACGCCCGTATCGACGACCGCGACGACGACTTCTTCCGCCCCTTTGGTAACCGACCAGCCCGCAGGCGTCTGAATGATCGGCAGGTTCCACTGGTACCGGCTGTACAGCTCGTCGTTCGGCACGATGTCCGGGTACGCCGACGTCTCGTTCGTCACGTACATATAATGAGGTTCGACGTATTCCACGTTATGGTCTTTGAAGTAATCCATCAACTGCGCGGTCGTCATGTCGCTGGAATCGAACACGTACGCATAGCCAAGCTGCTTCACGGAGACGGCGCGCGTCTCGACGCGCATCCGCTCGAGCTGCTTCGGCGTCGGCTTATCCTTGAAGCGGACGACGACCTCCCGTTTCCGGTAATGGCTGACGCCTTGGTTTTCCTCGGGGGTGTCCACGTCGATCTCCCGGCCGGTCTTCGGATCGACGGCGCGAATGCCGAACGTCTTGTCTTCGTCGGGAAATTCGCGCAGACGCAAATTCCGCATCTGATGATTCGCTACCCGCCGGAGCACGTCTTGATGCACGAAGCCGACCATGCCGCCGCTGGCCTCGCCGCCCGCCCCGTTCGCGGGTTCCCCCAGCACGATATACGAGTCGCCGTCGTTCCCTCGAAGCGCCTTGGATTCATAACGTTCGCCCCTCGAGACGGCTCGTACGGCGTCCCGAAACCGCTGCTCTGCGTCCGGAACGGCGTCCCCGAGCGATCCGTCCCGGATGACGTCGCCCGACTCGAAGCCCGTCCCCTCGGCGGGCACGAAAGCCAGCGCGTGAAGATGCGGGTGTTCGGTTCTCATGTCGGCAAGCGCCCGCTTGACGCCCTCCTTCGTTCTCGGCATGTTCCGCGCCATGGAGGAGAGGTCGTCGCGGCACTGCAGCCGGCACAGCTCCTCCGTCATGGCGACGTCGTTAGCGAGAATCGTGCGCTTCGCGCGGTGTTCGTCCGCCGCCGCTGGCCTCATGCCGCTCGGCGCCGGGCTTTGCCCCGGCGGATCCGCCCGATTCATAAGAAAGCCGATCGGCAGCGCCAAGGCCGCGAGCCCCGCGATTAACCCTAACGGAAATTTTATCCCTTTCATGCGGTCGTTCCGCTCCCCTCTGTCGCTCGTTAGCTGTTCTTAGGGTGTCAATTGGAATAACGGTTATTCACGTGTACAAGGAGTACCGTTTTTTCGCGTTTTATGTTAGGATTGGGGTTGAGCAAGGCGCCCGCCGGGGCGAAATGAGTAAGGGGGAGAAATCCATTCATGGCTATCCATAACGTCCAACAATTGTGCGAAACGACGAAAGACAAATTGAAATCGGCGATCGAAGCGATCGAACCGTTCCTTAACAGCGTAACGCTGTCGGGACTGAACCCGGATCAAGATCCGGCCATGGACGAATTCAACCGCGGCTTCTTGTCGGACATGCGGCATTTGCTCGTATTTTCCGACGTCAACTATGAGAAGCTAGGCGTGGCGCTGCGCCGTCCGACGTTTAATAACGAATATGCGGAACGCGTATTGTACGACGTTTATCATAGCTCCGTTAACAACTTCTTCTATCCGAAGCATGAATGCTATTCCGAGGACGGCCGTTACGCCTACACCGGACAAGACGCGATTCGGTTCCGGAAGAAGCCGACGCGCGACGTTCGCGATTTGACGCTCGCCTTGTCCAAAATTTTCGAAGAGCTGCGCGAGGACTTGGCGTATTACGAGACGGACTACATTACGCAGCGACGCATGCAAGGCGAACGCGCATAAATATTGGACGACATAATCGCCCCCTGCCGACGGGAAACCTGAGGAGGGGGTGATTGTTTTGACACAAGTCAAATGCAGCGTGTCAAACTGTACTTTTTACAAGGAAGGCAATCGATGCGGCGCGGACTCCATTATGATCGACGTGGATAAGCATGCAAGGATGGACTTCAACGCGGAGTTCGCCGGCGAAAGCTTCGACACGGAGCATCAGGACGATGCCAAGACGTCGTCCACGACGTGCTGCCACACCTTCAAGCCGAAAGAATAACTCGAGGCGCGGCAGCTTCAGCGCCGAAGGAGGAGGGTTCGCGGTGAACGAATCGATGGAGGATCGGTCGGTCTCGGATGACGCCTCGTCGTCTTTCGGTCCGGAGACCGAATTCGAGAGCGAATCGTCCGTATCGGATAAGGCGTTCTTCCAGGAGGAAGCGGTCCATCCGGTAGCGGAGAAGCAAGCTGTGGAAACGTCGGAGCCGAAGGGAACGACGGTCTCGTTGTTCGGGCCGGAGGAGCGGGACACGGAGTTCGGATCCGATCTGGCGGTACCCGCGGGAGCGGCATCGAACGGCGCGGCGGCGAAACCGTTCGACGCGGGAAAGACGATCGGCTGGGTAGGCATCTTTCTCGCGATCGCATCTTTCTTTGTCTTGGGGAGCATTCTCGGGCCTGCGGCGATCGTGGTGGGATTCATGGCGTTCGCGAAAGGGCGCAAGAAACTCGGCATATGGTCGATGGGGTTAGGCATTATTTCTTTCGTTATTTTTTTGGCCCTACTTCCGAACAACGCGGTGTAGCGCAGACAGGGCAATGGAGGACGCCGTCCGTGCGCGGGCGGCGTTTTTTTTCCGTCGTACGCGGCTGGTCGGATTCTCCTTGGAAAAAACGATGGAGCAAACAGGGGAAATCTTTTATAATGAGGACAACCAATCCAAGAATCGGAGCGATAACGTCCCTATGAGCATCAATTCCGTCGACCCTAAGCTGATTACCGCCTGGCTGAAGACGCAGTTTCTGTCCACGACCGAGATTACTTCCGCGTCGCTGGGCGGAAGCGAGGTCGGCTCCGGCTCCTCGCCGAACTTCGCCGCGCTGCTGCAGCTGTTGACCGCGCAGGCCGGCAACGGCACGCTTGCGGACGAGGCGTACGAACGTTCGGCGACGTTCGGCCTCGACGGGCTCGTCGGCGCGATGCCGCTGAAGCTGGCGGGACTGTCCGGAACGACGTACGAAGCCGCGGCGCCCGCCCCCGGGGACATCGACGGCATCATTCAAGAGGCGAGCGCGAAATACGGCGTAGATCCTGCGCTCGTGCGCGCGGTCGTCCGCGTAGAATCCGGCTTCGACCCGACCGCGGAATCGCACGCGGGAGCGAAGGGGCTGATGCAGCTCATGGATGCGACCGCGAGATCGCTCGGCGTCTCCGACTCGTTCGACCCCGTGCAGAACGTCAACGGCGGAACGCGCTTCTTATCGTACCTGCTGACGAAGTACAATGGTAACGAGGGCGTCGCGTTAGCGGCTTACAATGCCGGCCCGGGCCGGGTCGACCGGCTCGGAATTCGAACGGACGCCGATCTGGCGACGGCGATGAACCGTCTGCCGAAGGAGACGCAGGCGTACGTCGGCAAGGTGCTCGGCGCGCGAGGATAATACAACGAAGGGGCTGTCCCAAGAGTAGAGATCAATCTGCTCAAGGGAACAGCCCCTTTCGTTTGCGTCCGACCCCAACATCGGTCGATACATAAAAAAAGCTGCCCCGGTCTTGACGACGTTCGGGACAGCTCCATTTCTCTTACATTTCGTGGTCGGTGGAGGTGGAAGGCTTACCGATGACGCCTCTGGCGTTGCGAAGCTTGCCGGCGACCAATACCCCGACGATGACGACGATAAGGAACGCCCAGTACACCGCAGGGTTCGCGAACCAATCGTGGATGAACGGCTCGTGCGTGATCATCTTCGCCGCGGTGAAGGCCAACACGCCGGAACCGATGTAGACAATCGGCGGGAAGCGGTTGACGATCTTGATGAACAGCGTGCTGCCCCAGACGACGATCGGAACCGATACGAGCAGGCCGATTACGACGAGGAGCAGGTCCCCGTGCGCCGCGCCGGCGACCGCGATGACGTTGTCGAGGCCCATGGCCGCGTCGGCGATAACGATCGTCTGCACCGCCGCCCACAAGTTGTCTTTCGCTTTGACGTCTTTATGCCCTTCGTCGCTCACGAGCAGCTTGTAAGCGATCCAGACGAGCAGCAAGCCGCCGACCAGCTGCAGGCCCGGAATCTTCAGAAGCTCCACGACGAGCACCGTGGCCAAGATCCGAATCGCCACCGCGCCGAACGTTCCCCAGAAGATCGCTTTCTTCTGCTGTTCGGGGGACAGCTTCCGCGCCGCCATCCCGATGACAATGGCATTGTCTCCCGCAAGCACGAGGTCGATGAAAATGATGGTGATTAAAGCTGCCCAGAAATCCGGAGACATGATGTCCATTTTTCTCCCCACTCCTTATAAAATGTATATAAAACACAAAAAGACCTCGCCTATGCGAAAAGAACGCATCGGCAAAGGTCTTGCTAACAACGGTGTCCGTTGCCAACAAAGCCGGGAACGCGGGGTTCCGTATTGACGACTTTGATGTGGCAGCTACTCCCCTTTTTCCAATGTCATAAGTATACGCGCATGTTCCGAAGTCCGTCAAGTGTGTATTCGCCCGTCTCGAAGAACATAATCGGACGGCTTGTCACATACAATGAAACGTAGAAAAGTGGGACGAACCCGAATCGAAGGAGGGAGGCGCGTGGAAAGCCTCTTCTTGATCGTAAAGATCATAATGGTCAATATCGTGCTGAGCGGGGACAACGCGGTCGTCATCGCGATGGCGAGCAAAAACTTGCCCGCCGCTCAAAGGGCGAAAGCCGTATGGTGGGGGGCGGTCGGGGCGGTCGCGCTCCGGATCGTGCTGACGGTGGCGGCAGTGTTCTTGCTGAAAATTCCGATGATCCAGCTGCTGGGCAGTCTGCTCCTGATGTACATCGCGGTGAAGCTGCTACTCGACGACGAGGGACACGAAGACATCAAGAGCGCGGCGACGCTCGGAGCGGCCGTCTGGACGATCATCGTCGCGGACTTCGTCATGAGCCTCGACAACGTGCTGGCGATCGCGGCGATCGCCGAAGGCAACTGGCTCTTGATCGTGATCGGCATCCTGATCAGCATTCCGCTCATCGTATGGGGCAGCACGTTCGTCATGAATTTGCTCCACAAATATCCGGTCTTGATCTACATCGGGGCGGGCATCTTAGGATTTACGGCCGGCGAGATGTTCCTGAAGGATCCGACGGCGGCGCGCTGGATCGGCACGGAATCGCAGGCGGTCCATTGGCTGCTGCCGGCGGCCGCGGCGGCGGTCGTCGTAGCGGCGGGATTATGGAAGAAACGGCGTACGGCGAAAGTAACATAGTGTGGAATTTTCGACAACATTCCGATACACTGGTAGCAAACGGCGTCGTAACTTGACGTCTACGTGTAGACGGGAGTGGTCGAAATGAAAAACCGTACGCTGCCGCTGGGAATCGCTATCATCGCGGCGGGCATCTTCATCGCATTGGGCAAGCTGGGATTTTTCCAAGCGCTCGGAGCCTGGTTTTGGCCGCTGCTTCCGCTCGCCGCGGGCGGACTTCTGCTTTGGGCGGTTTGGACGAGACGGCTGCCTTCGGCGGCTTACGTGCCCGCCGCGTTCCTCGTAGGCGCCTCGATCGCGTTCTTGTTGTGCGCTTGGTTCGGATGGCACTGGATGAAGGCGCTGTGGCCGCTGCTGCCGCTGTCGCTCGCCGCCGGAGCGTACCTCTTCGCCGAAGCGGAACGCATACCGCCGCTCCGCTCGCTGTCGCTCGGCGTCGGCGCCGCCTCGCTGCTCGCGCTGCTCGTGACGCTGCTCGTCTTCGTGAACGGCTTCGTCGTCGCCCTCGTTCTGATCGTGGCAGGCGTCGCCGTCATTGCAAGAAGACCGAATTTCCGCTAAAATGATTGCTTTTTCGCGAATATGCGCGTATAATTTGAAGGACTTAGGCGTAGCGTCGGATCAGTCTCCGGCGCTTCTTTTGTGAACAGATAAAGACATAAATCCAATTGGAGTGGAGAATACGAACATGATTTCAAGAGACAAAATTCGCAACATCGCCATTATCGCGCACGTCGACCATGGCAAAACGACGCTCGTCGACAAATTGCTGCAGCAAGCGGGAACGTTCCGCGAGAACGAAGCCGTCGTCGAACGCGCCATGGACTCGAACGATTTGGAACGCGAGCGCGGCATTACGATCTTGGCGAAAAACACCGGGGTTATGTATAAGGACCACTTGATCAATATCGTGGATACGCCGGGACACGCTGACTTCGGCGGCGAGGTCGAACGGATCATGAAGATGGTCGACGGCGTACTGCTCGTCGTCGACGCGTTCGAAGGCTGCATGCCGCAGACGAAATTCGTGCTTCGCAAGGCGCTGGAAGCGCATCTGACGCCGATCGTCGTGGTCAACAAGATCGATCGTCCGAACGCGAGACCGGCCGAGGTCATCGACGAAGTGCTCGACTTGTTCATCGAGCTCGGCGCGGACGACGAACAGCTCGAATTCCCGGTCGTGTACGCTTCGGGTCTCGTCGGCACGTCGGGTCTCGAGCCGGACGCGCAAGAGCCTACGATGCAGCCGATGTTCGAGACGATCCTGACGTCGATCCCGGCGCCGACCGAGAGCACGGTAGACCCGCTGCAATTTTTGGTCACGCTGCTCGACTACAACGAATACCTCGGCCGCATCGCCGTCGGCCGCATCAACCGCGGCACGATTCGCGCGGGACAATCCGTCGCGGTGCTCGACCGCGAAGGCAAGCAGCGCACGGCGCGCATCGAGAAGCTGTTCGGCTTCCAAGGACTGAAGCGCATCGAGATCGAAGAAGCCGGCGCGGGCGAGATCGTCGCGATCGCGGGCATTAAGGAAATCAACATCGGCGAGACGATCGCCGATCCGGCGAACCCGGAGCAGCTGCCGGTGCTTACGATCGACGAGCCGACGCTGCAGATGACGTTCGTCGTCAACAACTCGCCGTTCGCGGGCCGCGAAGGCAAGTGGGTCACGTCCCGGAAGCTGCGGGAGCGTCTGTACAAGGAACTGGAAACCGACGTCGCGCTGCGCGTCGAAGACACCGACAGCCCGGACGCCTTCGTCGTCAGCGGCCGCGGCGAGCTTCACCTCGGCATCCTGATCGAGAACATGCGCCGCGAAGGCTACGAGCTCCAGGTTTCGAAGCCGGAGGTTATCGTGAAGGAAGTCGACGGCGTGAAGATGGAGCCGATCGAACGGCTGCTCATCGACGTGCCGGAAGAGAGCATGGGCGCCGTCATGGAGAGCCTCGGCACCCGGAAGGCCGACATGGTCAACATGACGAACAACGGCAGCGGCAACGTTCGGATCGAATTCTTGATTCCTTCCCGCGGATTGATCGGCTACCGGACGGATTTCCTGACGTTGACGCGCGGATACGGCATCATGAACCATGCGTTCGACTCTTACGGCCCCTATGCGGGCGCGGGCGTCGGCGGCCGCCACCAAGGCGTGCTCGTGGCGAGCGAAACCGGCACGGCGACGTTCTACGGCATGGCGTCCGTCGAAGACCGCGGCATTTTGTTCTTGACGCCGGGGACCGAGGTGTACGAAGGAATGCTCGTGGGCGAGCATAACCGCGACAACGACATCATCGTCAACATTTGCAAGGAGAAGGCGTTGACGAACATTCGTTCTGCGTCGAAGGACGACACGGTCCGTCTGAAGACGCCTCGCCTCATGAGCCTCGAGCAGGCGCTCGAGTACCTCAACGACGACGAATATTGCGAAATTACGCCGAAATCGATCCGTCTCCGCAAGAAGATCCTCAACAAGAGCGAGCGGGAGCGGGCGGAAAAAAATAAGAAGTTGGTCAACACATGAACGAATGGCTCTTTGAGCACGTTTGGATTACGTACGCCATCATCTACGTGCTCGTAACTTACGTGTACAATAAGGTGTTTCGCGTTCGGAAGCTGCCCTTGCTCAAGGACGCGATCATCTACGTGTTGATCGGGATCGGGACGTTCGTCCTGCTTGTTTTCCAAATGTTCGGCCTGCCGATCGTCTTATGCCTGCTCGTCGCGGTCGGTCTGATGCTGCTCGTGCGCGTGCGATACTTCGTGGAAGGCCGGCAGAAGCGCAAGGCGGACGGCGAAGGACAAAGCGAAGCGAAAGGGTAGATGAGCCGATGTCGGGATATTGGCTGACGCCGATCCAGGGTGAAGATCCGGCGGTGCTGTCGAAGGAGCGGATCCGGCTGTCGCCGGAGGAAGGCGACGCGCTTCGCCGGCTCGCCGCCGAAGCCCACCCTAGACTGCTTCCCAGCTTTAAGCTGGGGATGCTGCTCGGCGACGACGAAGACGCTTGCGGATTCGGTCCTCCGGCGGAGGCGCTCCGGCTCGACGAGGACGTCGACGTCGCGTTAACGGGTCCGCTCGCCGTCTCGCATTGCGGGGCGGCGTTCTTGGATCGCCTGCTTTCTCCGGCGGAGGCGCTCGCTCTCGCAGCGGCGCTCCCGCCGGTTTCGCATGTCCGGACGCTTCTCGGATGGTGGCGCGAGGGCAAACAAGCCATGCTGTTGAAAGAGGAGTGAACCATACATGCGGCTCGAGGACGCCATCTTTAACTGGCTTCAAATCAAGCTCGTCGAGGAAGGCCGCCCGGACGACAACGCCGCCCGGGAGACGGTCGCCTTCTTCGAACAAGTGCTTAGGGAAGACCATGGTCTGGAGTTATTTGCAATTGGCAACGTCGACGACACGATGTATCATGTTAATTATGTAAAGGAAGGCAAGAAGAAGACGCGGATGATCGATCGGGAATCGGCCGAACAGCTGCTCGTCGACATCAACGCCAATCCGAAATATAACGAATAGACCAAGGTGAGAACATGACGAATCCGAATTCAACGTTGCCGCCTCGCGGCGATAAGGCGGTCATCCGGTCGCCGAAACCCGCGAAGTCGCGGGGACTTAGTTTGTTTAAGGGCGTCATCATTCTGATGGTGATCGCGCTGCTGGCGCTGGTAGGCTACGGCGTATGGCTGTACTTGCAGGCGAAGGACGTCGCGGCGGTCATCGGCACGCCGGAAGTCGTCGCGCCGGAGGAACGCGCCAGCGAACGGCCGATCTCGATGCTGCTGCTCGCCACCGACTATCGTGAAGAGCTGCGCAGCGCCAATACCGACACGATCATGGTCGCGACGCTCAACCCGAACAGCAAGACGGCGACCCTTGTCTCGATCCCGCGCGACACGTACATCGATCCGGAAGGGCTGAAGCCGAACAAAGCGAACAGCTTTTATGCCACTTATTTATACGGCAGCCTGAAGGAAGCTCCGAAGGATAAGGACGAACGCCAGAAGTACGCGATGGAAAAAGTCAAGGAGCTGTACGGCGATTATCTCGACGTGCCGATCGATTATGTGACCGTCATCGACTTTCAGACGTTCGTCGACGTCGTGAACGCCTACGGTGGCCTCACGATCGACGTCGATCAGAACATGTGTTATCGGGACCGCGCGGACGGCACGAACATCGATCTTCGAGCGGGCGTTCAGGACCTCGACGGTCAGCAAGCGCTCGACTTCGTCCGCTACCGCAAGTCGTCGTCCAGCTGCAGCCCGAGAACGGCGGAGTCGAACGACTTCGAACGGAACGCGCGCCAGCAGCAGGTCATCTCGAAGCTGTTCGAGAAGATGAAGACGCCGCAAGGGCTGCTGAAGGTCGGAGGGGTGTTCGACGCCGTGTCGAACAATGTCAAGACGAATATTCCTTCCGCGCAAATCGAAAACATGATTCAAACATATATCACGATCGACAACGATAAAATAGAGTACATCCACTTAGAGGGCAAGTGGGACGGCCAGTACGTCCGGCTGTCGTCCGAAGACGTGGAGGAAGCGTCCGTCCATCTCAACGACCAGTTGCTCGTAGACGGCCCGCCGCCGGCGGATCCCGTCCCGGCGGAAGGGGAAGCGAACGCGGACGGCGAGGCGTCCGAAGCAGCGGAATAAAGCCGCTTCGGGGGCGGCGGCAGGCGCGGAATGCGGCTGTCGCGACGGTCCGCGCTATGCTATAATGAGGGTACGGACGGCAACACATGGTATGACTGGGAGGCTAACGGACACATGTCGGAAGTCGTAACGGTTTTGTCACAGGAATTGATCGACCAATTCCAGAAGGAAAAGCTCGTCCTCTTGAGCACGATCGACGCGGAGAGCGGCGGCCCGGCGACGAGCGCGATCTCGTGGGTATTCGCGCCGAACGAGAAGACGGTGCGCTTCGCCGTGGACGGACGGTCACGGATCGTGTCGAACGTAAGAGCGAACGCGCGGGTGAACGCGACGTTGTTCGCGGAAGGCAGCGTGCACGCGGTGTACGGAGCCGCGAAGATCGTCACGGAGAAGCTCGAAGACGTACCTTTCGCCCTGGTGTGCATCGACATCGAGGTGGAAGCGGTGCGCGACGCGATGTTCTACGGCGCGCGCATCTCCGTGGAGCCGGAATATGAAAAAACGTATGACAAGCGCGCGGCCGAGAAGCTGGACAACCAGGTGTTCGCCGCCATGAAGAAAGCCTAGTCGACAATCGACTAGGCTTTCTGTGTTCTTCGCGCATGTTTCGACGTTTTTCAACGACGATTGGGGTGATCCGCGAAATCTCGATTGTCTCTCGGTTCGCCGGCATTCGACGGCGGGGTGGATCGACCGTCCCGGGACGATTCGATCTCCTTCACGCCCTGCTCCTGCGTCGCGGCTTTCGGATCGTTCGGCACCTGTCTTCGCTGTTCGATGTCTCTCGGCAGCTGCGGTACGATGCGTCCGACGATGTCCGCGAGCTCCTCGGCGATGCCCTGCATCGGCCGCCCGTTCTGCATATCTTGGCGAATTTCTTGAAGGCGGTGATTTAAGTCCATATCGGCGGTCACGATGGCGTTGATGCCTACGGGATCCTTCCGCAGCGCCTCCGCCACGGCGTATTTGATCGTTCCGACGCGGGAACGCTCGACGTCGCCGCCGACATCGATGCCGACGATGGCCGTATCGCCCACGATGACGCAATTGGCGTGCTTTACCTCTTGAATGCTCTCGGCCAGCTGCTCGAGCCGCGCTTCGGTCGCGCGGGAACGTTCTTCGTCCCGTTCGGGGGCCGATTGCTGCACCCGAACCCGATACGTATCGTCCGTCTGCTTCGCCTCGGCGCCGGCTCCGCCGTTCCCCGAGCAAGCGGCGACGACGGTCAGCGCGAGGAAGAGCGCGCCCGACAGTCCAAGTTTTTGCTTGCGCATCTCGGTTCCGTCCTTTCGGGAAAATGTATTTTCTATGCAGGTAGTGTTCTCTTTATCCGTTCCGACTATGTATTTCCCGAACCGCTAACCGATCTTGCTATGGAGGGAATTGCGATGAAGAAAATTTACGTGCTGGATACGAACGTGCTGCTCCATGATCCGAATGCCATCTACGCGTTCGAAGACAACGACGTTATCATCCCGGCGGTCGTGCTCGAAGAGATCGATACGAAGAAGCGGAACGCCGACGAGATCGGGCGCAACGCCAGATACGTCTCGAGATTGTTGGACGGTTTAAGGGATAAAGGACGGCTGCACGACTCGATTCTGTTGGACAACGGCGGAACGCTCAAGGTCGAGTTGAACCATAGAAGCTTCTCGCGCATGCAGGAACTGTTCGGCGAATCGACCGTCGACAACCGCATCTTGGCGGTGGCGCTCAATTATTATTACGAAGAACAAGAAAATCCGAATCCGAAGCCGGTCGTCATCGTCAGCAAGGACGTCCTCGTTCGTATTAAAGCGGATGTGCTGGGGCTGCGCGCGGAGGATTATTTGAACGATAGAACGGTCGGCCTGTCCGACCTGTACGCGGGATATTTCACGCTGAAGGTGCACCCGTCGGTCATCGACGAATTTTATTCGTATCGCTTCCTGCCGGTGTCCGCGGTGTCGACGTATACTTCGCTCTATCCGCATACGTTCGTCATCTTGAAGGATGAGATGGGATCGTCGAAGTCGGCGCTGCTGAAGGTGAACGCGGACGGCAAGAAGCTCGAGCCGCTGTATCTAAGCAACGATCCGGTCTGGGGCATCTCGGCTCGCAACGCCCAACAGCGGATGGCGATGGAGCTGCTGCTGAACGACGACGTGCCGCTCGTGACGTTGACGGGCAAGGCGGGCACGGGGAAGACGCTGCTCGCGCTCGCCGCGGGGCTGATGAAGGTGGAGGACGAACGAAAATACAAGAAGCTGCTCATCGCGCGCCCCGTCGTTCCGATGGGGAAGGATATCGGCTACCTGCCGGGCGAGAAGGAAGAAAAGCTGCGGCCGTGGATGCAGCCGGTGTACGACAATCTGGAGTATTTGTTCGATACGAAGAAGAGCGGGGACATCGATAAAATATTGGCGGGCCTCACGAGCATCCAGGTCGAGGCGCTGACGTACATTCGGGGCCGGTCGATTCCGGGACAGTTCATCATTATCGACGAAGCGCAAAACTTGTCCCGCCACGAGGTCAAGACGATCGTGTCGCGCGTCGGGGAGGGCAGCAAGATCGTGTTGATGGGCGACCCGGAACAGATCGACCATCCGTATCTCGACGCGACGAGCAACGGCTTGACGCATGTCGTCGACCGGTTCAAATCCGAATCGCTTTCCGGGCATATCACGTTGGAGAAGGGCGAGCGTTCGCACCTGGCGCAGCTCGCCGCCGATTTACTGTAATTCATTCTTTCTTATGAAAATTGTACCGACGCACCGTACCGCGAGGCGATCCCTTCGATCGTCTCGCGGAGATGCGATTCCGCGAAGTACGTCTTCGCCGCCGCATCATCGCCGCCCGCGGCGAAGACGACGAACTCTTCGATCTGCAGCAGGGCGGGCGCGAGCTCCGCGCCCGCCGGCTGGGGATCGGCGAACCGGAAGCGCGAGACGCGGTCCGCGTACAGGTAGGCGTTCCCGAATTTGCTGACGAAGCCGAAATCTTCCGCGCGAGCGTCAAGCTCCGTTCCTTCCGGGAGCAGCCATAACGCGATCGGCTCCCAATCGACGCTGTATTTCGCCAAGACGCCGGCGACGTTGTCGCGCTGTTGTTCGTCGTCCACGACGATAAGCTCCTTGTCTCGATCGAACACCGTCGCCGCCTCGGCGAGCGCCTTCACGATTTGAGAATAGTACCCCGCGCGTTTCCCTTCCGGCAAATCCATTTGCAAGCCGTATTTCAACATTCGTTTTTTTCCTCCGCCTTTCCCGAAATGTTCCGATGTAGGTCGTAAGTCATCATTCTAAAGCAGTCTTCCTTGTAACACAAATGAAATCCACGCCGCCTCCGACTTCTGGTAAGATGGGAAGTAGGCGGGAGGGAACGCATTCATGCGCAAATGGTTCGTCATCGTCATGGCCGCTATCGGCATGACGTTATTTATGTTGCTCGGCCTCGGCGACGTCGCGCGCGTAGAAGCGCCCGACCCGTTCGGGACGACGGCCGCGCCGGAGACGGGGTTGCCGGACGAAGCGACGGCGCCTCGCGTCGCGCTGCGAGCGGTCGTCTCCTTAGAGCCCGGCACGTTCGAAGGACTGCGGCGCGCGACGGAGCGTTACGAGTCGATTCGTCCGAACGTGGCCGTCTCGCTGCAGAACGTTGCCGCGGACGAGCTCCGGGGGAACGTGCGTACATCGACGGAAACGGGCGATGCGCCCGATATTATGTTATATCCGACCGAATGGGTGCGCCGCGAAGCGGCGGAGGGGCGTCTATTGTCCTTGGACGACTATGTCCCGGCCGAGCGGCAATCGCAATGGTTCGAGACGGTGCGGGGCGCTGTGCGTTGGAACGGCTATTTATGGGGCGTGCCGGCGGACTGGGACCCGTACGTCTTCGTGTTCCGGGAGGACGACGCGTTCGGCTCGTCGATCGCGGACGCGCCTCCCACGGCGTCCGCTTGGCTCGAGTACGCGGACGGAGGAGACGCGGGCGCGCTCGCCGGCGCGACGGCGGAATACGGCGCGGCGCTGCTGCGGCATTGGTCGGCGCGGCTCGAGGACGAAGCCGCCGAGAGCCCGGCGAATGACGAAGGGCCCGATGCCGTCGCCGCCGCGTCCGGCGAAGCCGAGGCGGCGGAGTCCGGCGACGCGGAGCCGCCGGAGGCCGCGGAAGGGGCGCAACTAGATGAGGCGAGCGCCGAGGCGGCGCCGATCCGCGGCACCGCCGCCGCGGTAGCGAAAGGGGAGGCGGTATGGGCGCTCGCGCCGCTCAGTCAAGCGTTGGCGGCGCAAGCGGCGGAGCCGTCGGCGCGGCTGACGGCGTCGGCGTTCGTGCCCGACCCGGAAGCCGCCGGCGGGCTGCCGCCCTTCGCGGGGCGCAGCTACGTCGTTTCGCCGGCGACGGACCATGCGGCCGAAGCGGCGGATTGGATCCGCTTCGTGACCGACGCGTCGACCGTGGAGGAATTCGGCACCGTGGGCGGCGAGCGGTGGCCCGTAACCCGGTCGTCGTTCGGTCTTCCGTCTTCGTTCGCGAGCGGGAAGCCGACAGTGCTCGGGGCGACCGGGCCGGCCGGCGCCTTGGCGCTTCCCGACGCGAACGGGCTCGACGCGAGAGACGCGATGAACGCGCTGCGTCCGCTCATCCGGATGATCGACGCGGCGCGCGCTTCGTACGGCACGCCGCCCGAGGAGCTTCCGCCTTCGGGGGACGGACCGTAACGGCGCGGCTTAGGAGCGCGAAGCGAAGTTGAAGCTGAGCTTCACGCGCATGCGGCCTTCCTCGTTGGCGAGCTCCGAGACGGTTAGACCCGCTACGAGCCTGCCGGGCTCGAACGAGAGATCGTATCGATTTTGCAGCTCGGTCCTCGTCGTATCCGGCAGCTCGTAGCCGTTGAACGCGACATTGTCGATTTGGAAGCGGAGCGTGTTTTCCGGTTCCTTTTCCAATATGTAAACCCCTTGAAGCGTTGCCGCGTTGCCGCCGATGCCTCCGGTTACCGTCATGCCGGAAGGCCCGAACCCGAAGTCGAAGCCTTCGAACAGCTCGTTCCGCTCCCGCAAGAAGTTGTTGAACACCTCGTCGGTGAGCCTGATTTCCATCGACGCGCCGCTCACCGTCATGAGCGTCGGGTCGGACAACAGCTCCGGCAAATCCTGCATCGCCGCGCTTAACGCCGTAAGGACGTCCTCGAACAGCGGCACCCCTTCTTCTTCCCACGCGCGGGTCGTCGCTTCGATCGCCGCCAGCTGCGCCTCGCGCTCGAGCTCGGTCAGCTCGGCCAGTCTCCGATCCAGCTCGGCCTGTTCCTCGATCAACCTCGTTCGCTGGCGTTCATGCTCGGCAATGACGAATTGGAGGCGATCTTGCCGCGCGGCCAGCTCCGCGAGCAGCTCCTGCTGCTCCCGATACGCCTCGCGATACGTCTCCAACGTCCGGAAGTCGTTGGTCACGATCGCCTGCAGATAGTCGATGGCGACCAACGCTTCTCCCAGCGAACGCATCCGGAACACCAACATCCACAGCCGATCCCGCTGCCCCATATAGTAAGCCCGAAGGATTTTGCCGGCGGCTGCCGTGCGCGCGTCCAATACGACTTTCTGGCGGTCGATCGCGTCTTCTTGCAGCGCGATGGATTCGTCGACGCTCGCTTCTTCCGCCTTGAGGCGAACCAATTCCTTATCCAGCTCGTGGATCGTCAACCCTTGCTGCACGAACGTCGACGCGTCGTCCGTTACGGCCGCCGCTTGCTCCGCGGGCCGTTCTTCCGCAGCGGGCCGAGGCAAGGCCGGACCGGCGAACGCGGGAACGGCCGCGCTCGTTATCGCCAGCGCCAAAGCCAATCCGGCGCCGAACCACTTCCGCATACTCTCCACCGCCCGTCCAAAATATCTTTATTCATTATGCCTATCGTTTACCGATCGCTTGCATGACAAAAACCCTCGAAAATCGAGTCGCTTTTCGAAGGGCATCGTCACGGGTTCGCCGCATCGGCGCCGGACAGCAAAAAGGCGAGCACGTCCTTGAACGGAATGACGTTCGGCGGTACGGTCTTCGTCAACTCCGGCGAGCCGTTCGGCTCCGTCAACCGTACGGCGTACGCGAAGCGGTCCGAGGAGGCGTTCTCCGCCGAGGAACTCGCGTCGGTCGCGCTTCCGTCCTCGGACGATGCCTCCGCGCCGCGGACGACGTCGAGCTCGACGGCTTGATCGACGACGTACCCGTTCTCGTCGAGCGAGATCGCGATGCTGCCGCCCGGCGCAAGCGAGAACGACGCGTCGCCCGCGATCGACAGGCGATCCGCGCCGAGCTCCGGCGGAAGTCGCTCCGCCCATACCGCGTAGCCTTCTCGGAATGCCGCCGCGACATGTTCTGCGTTCTCTTCCGTCACTTCGACGACGAAGCGGCGCGGTTCCTCCGCCGGATCGCTCTCCGCGGCGCCTCCGTCGCCGTCGAGAGCGACGTCCGGCGTCCGAATCCATTGCGGATCGACGCGATCGACGATTGCATAGGCCAAGTCGTCGAAGGCGGCGGCGGCGTCGAGCAGCGGCCGGATCGGAAGCGGGCCGGTTCCTGCTTCGGCTTCGGCCAAGTCGATGGCGAAATATTCGTCCGGCGCGTTCACCGGGGGGATGCTGACGTATAGCAAGCCGTCTTGCGCGAGCAGCGGAACGGATTGCGCCGCCGCTCCGTCGCCGCCCGCAGTCCCTTCGAAGCGTACGTCCGCTTCGAGCCGCAGCGGGTCGCGGTATAGGATGCCGCTCCAGGACAGGCCTTCGCCGAGCATCGGCAGCAGCGCCGCCGGTCCGGCGGCGGCCGTCGGTTCGCCCTTCGTAGGGAAGGCGATCGAGCCTTCGAATCGGTAATTGTCTAAGGAGGCGTTCCGCTCGTATGCATCGGCGATCCGCGCCTTCCACGCCTCGCCCTCGGCCGCGTAATCGCGCGCCGGGGTCCGTTCGCAGCCGGCGAGCAGCGCCAGCAGGGCGACCGCGAAGGCGGCTGCCCGAAGCAGCGGTTTCCGTCTCGCGCGTACGGTATTCATCATAAACGTGTGACTCCTCCCTAAAAGCCTAGTATTATTATAACGACGGCGCCGTCTTTTGTCTGTACGGGACGGATGCGAAACGATGGGAATTCGGAAAGGGGCGAACCGACATGGCGGAGCGGCGCAATCGGGCGGTGGAGGAAGCGCTCGCCGAGCGGCTGCGGCTTCAAGGCGGACGGATGACGTTCGCCGACTATATGGAATTATGTTTATACCTCCCGGAGGCCGGGTATTACCAACGGAGCGAGCCGAAGCTCGGCAAGAACGGGGATTTCTATACGAGCGCGCATATCGGCTCCTTCATGGGCGGCTGCATCGCGGCGAGTCTCGATGCGGCGGCACGGCGGCTAACGCCGGACGGAGGAGACGTCGCCATCGTGGAATGGGGCGGGGGGGACGGCCGGCTCGCCGAAGCGGTGCTCTCCGAGCTGCGGGACGTCTACCCGGAAACGTACGCACGCGTTCGATTTCTTGGGGCGGAGGGCAGTCCGTACCATCGCGCGCTGCAACGGGAGCGGCTGCGCGGACACGAGGAGAAGATCGAGGGCATCGTCGAACCGGACGACGACATCGTCGAACGGGCGTTCCGGGACTCGACGACGCTGATCTTCGCGAACGAGCTGTTGGACGCCTTCCCGGTTCGCCGTTTGGTTCGAGCTCGGGGCGAGTGGATGGAGCTGTACGTCGAAGGCGATCCGGCGGCCGGCACGCTGCGGGAGGCGCCGGGGCCGATCGGCGACGCCCGGCTTGCGGCGTGGCTGGCGGCGCATCCGGTGCGCGGCAAGGAGGGGCAGCGCATCGAGGTCGGCCTCGCCGGACTCGAATGGCTCTCGGCGCTCGGCCGGCGGCTGCGGCGCGGCTTCGTCCTGCTGGCGGACTACGGCGACGTGTCCGCGGAGCTGTATGCGCCGCATCGGATGACGGGGACGCTGCTCGCCTACCGCAAGCATGCCGCCGACGAAGCGTGGTTCCGCGAGCCGGGCGAGCAGGACCTGACGGCGCACGTGAATTTCGAATGGTGCGCGGCGGTCGCGGGCGAAGCGGGCTTCGGCGAGATCGGCGTGACGACGCAGAAGTCGTTCCTCGTCGAACACGGCATCTTGAACAAGCTGCGCAATCACGACGGAGCGGACCCGTTCTCGCCCGAGGCGAGAGCGAACCGGGCGATCCGGCAGCTGCTGCTGAGCGACGGGATGAGCGAGCTGTTTAAGGTCATGACGATGTGGAAGGGCGTAGATGCGGAATAATCGAAAAAAAAGAAGGGCTGTCCGAGATCGCGCCTCGGACAGCCCTTCTTTCGCATTTTCTAGATATCCATCTTGAAGAAAGACCAGTACGTGAATCCCGTGAACGAAAGGATCATGTACCCCCAGAACAGGAGTATGTAGGTCCGTTCCTTCAAATTCATGTAACCCAAAATGACGAAAGCGGCCGTCTGGAAAAAGAACAGCAAGGCCATCGTGTACATATCGCCCGCTAACGCCATCAAGCCGATGACGAGGGTCCAGAAGCCGAGAACGCGAAACATGCGCGGCATGACGCTCCCCCTCTCTACATGCAGTCATTAAAACACATCTATTCGTCATTATATCCTTTTGCGGCATCCATGTAAACGACGCAACCGTGACAGAAACGGAAACTTTTCCAGTAGGACCAAAGACGTATGTTCCGGAACCATTTTGGACATACAAATTAGTATGAAATAGATTCTATGAACTCTACTATGGGCATAGAGATAAAGTGTGCATCTATACCCGAAACATTGGTTAGGAGGTTTACGGAACATGTCGGCAGTGCGACAAGACGCTTGGAGTCCGGAAGACGATTTAATGTTGGCGGAGGTAACCCTTCGGCATATACGGGAAGGCAGCACCCAGCTGCTCGCGTTCGAGGAGGTCGGGGAACGAATCGGCAGAACGGCGGCGGCCTGCGGGTTTCGTTGGAATTCGTGCGTTCGGAAAAAGTACGACGCCGCGATTCAAATCGCCAAAGCGCAGCGGCAGAAGCGGAGCTCCCGCAAGGCGGTAGGCGCGGCGCTGGACGCCGAGCGGACGGCTTCCGTCGCGGCGCTCGAGGCGGATGCGGGGCGATACGAGAACGGGACGGAAGAGTCGGTGTCGTTCGACGGCATCATTCGCTTCCTGCGCCAGTGGAAGGGCACGCAGACGGAGCTGACCCGGCAAATCCGCCAGCTGGAGAAGGAGCTTCGAGAGAAAGACGAGGAGCTCGCGCGGCTTCGGGAAGAGAATGAGAGACTCTCGAGCGAAGTGAATCATGTTCAGACCGATTACCGTACGGTGAACGACGACTACAAGGCTTTGATTCAAATTATGGATCGGGCGCGCAAGATGGCGTTCCTCGTCGAGGACGAGGAAGAGCTGAAGTCGCGGTTCAAGATGGATGCGAACGGCAACCTGGAACGCATCGAGTAGACGAAAATGCAAGATCCCGAGCCTCGTATCGTAGAAGTAGGCTAGGGATCTTTTGCGTTTCCGGCGGACATGGTATAATTCGGCATATACGCGCTCCGCGGACCAAGCCGTTCGGAGGAGCGGGAAGCGGGTGCCGCAATTGTCTTGGATCGGAGCCGTCGCCGCCTGGGTCGCGGACGTATTCATACATATCTATGCCGTTCTGGCGATCGCGCCCGTTCTGCCGTTCGCCGTCGTCTGGCTGGCCGTGTATATATATAAGAAAGAGAAGAAGCTCGCGACAAAGCGGGCGATGGACGTCACCACCGCGCTGCTGATCGGCGTCGTAGCCGTATTATTTAACGAGGTTTTCGGTTCGACCTTCGGCATATACTTGTTGCTGCTCGTCTTCTTGCTCGGTTTCGGACTGCTCGGCAACTTGCAGCAGCGAGCCAAGGGCAAGGTCGATCTCCGGAGAACGGTCAGAGCGGTGTGGAGACTCGGATTCATGGGACTCTCGGCCGCTTACGTTCTTCTGATGGCGATCGGAATCACGAAAAATTTATGGTAAAGCGGGGGAACGCTCATGACGGTTCGCAATTTAATGGAGGAGATCGTCGGCAAGGTGTTGAAGGAGATGGCGGCGGCGCAGCCGGAGCTGGCGAACCTGGACCCGATCCATCGGGACGATATGATGGCGATCGCCCTGAATAAGCTGCCCCCGCGGTATACGACTACGACTCGCGGCGAAGTGATCGTGAAGTCGCAGGTGCGGGCCCAGCTCGAGAGCGACGTGTACCGCGAGCTTACGGAAGCCTTCAAAATTGTCACAAAATCGCCAAGATAATGCAAACGACCGGCCCGCGAGGCGGTCGTTTTCTTTTGCGTAAAAATTGTAAGCGTTTGCTTGCCTTTTCTTGCGCTTTTATTTAAACTACGGTTAATAGGGCCAAGGAAACGGGTCCATTCGAGTAGAAGGGGATGTTTTCCATGGATGTTATATCCATGTTACGTACGCGTTAGAATGCCTGACAAATATGGAAAATTCATTATTGACCTTTTTGACCGGTGGTTGTATATTAAACTGCAGTAGAACCACACTACTAAAAATTCTTGAGGAGGAAAAGCCTAATGTCGAAGGGGATCAAGCGCAGCATGCTCTCGCTGCTCGCCATCGTATTGATGATGGGAACAGTGTTGGCGGCATGCGGCACAAGCTCCGAGGGCGAAACAACGACACCGCCCGCGAGCGAAGGCAACACGAACACGGAAACACCTGCAGAGGAGCCTGCAGCCGGAGGGAAAGCGGACAACCAAGCATTCCGTATGAACATCTCCACGGAACCGCCTTCTCTCGACCCGGCGCAAGCGCAAGACCAAACGTCCTTCACGGTCATGGTCGGTTTGTACGAAGGCCTTACTCGCATGAACGCGGCAGGCGAACCGGAGCCGGCGGTAGCCGAATCCTGGACGACTTCCGAAGACGGCAAAACTTGGACGTTCAAGCTTCGCCAAGACGCGAAGTGGAGCAACGGCGATCCGGTTACGGCACATGACTTCGAATATTCCTGGAAGCGGACGCTCGACGCGAACCTGAATCCTCCCGCGCCTTACGCTTACCAGTTGTACTACCTTGTGAACGGCGCGGAGTATAACACGCCGGACAGCGGCGTAACGGCCGATCAAGTCGGCGTCAAAGCCCTTGACGACTACACGCTCGAAGTTCAACTCGTGAACCCGACGCCTTACTTCCTTAGCCTTACGTCGTTCTTCACGTACTATCCGGTACACAAAGCGACGGTCGAAGCGAACCCGGCATGGGCGACGGAAGCCGCTAGCTTCGTAGGCAACGGTCCGTTCACGCTTGCAGAGTGGAAGCACAACGACTCCATCAAGCTCGCGAAGAACGACAACTACTTCAATAAAGATCAAATCAACTTCACGGAAGTTTCGATGGCGATGATTTCCGAGCCGCAAACCGAGTTGAACTTGTACAACACGGGCGAGCTCGACTGGACGGGCGGTCCGAACGGCGAAATCCCGACGGAACAAATCCCGGTTCTCAAGAACGATCCGGAAGCGAACTTGGTCATTCAAGGTATCGCATCGACGTACTACATGAACTTCAACAACACGAAGAAGCCTTTCGACAACGCGAAAGTTCGTCGCGCGCTTGCGATGGCGGTGAACCGTCAGCTCATGATCGACAAGATCACGCTCGGCAACCAGCAGCCTGCATACGGCTTCGTATCGACGGGTATCAAAGGTTTGGAGAAGACGTTCCGCGAAGAAGTCATCGACACGAACTACTTCACGGAAGATTTGGAAGCGGCGAAGAAGCTGTGGGCGGAAGGCATCGCGGAAGCGGGCTGGGATCCGGCGACGGGCTTCACGATCACGCATAACACGGGCGAAGGCCACAAGAAGATCGCTACGGCGCTCGCCGACATGTGGAAGACGGCATTCGGCGTAACCGTCAAGATCGAAGAGCAAGAGTGGGCCGTATTCCTCCAAAACCGCACGGCGCTCAACTATGACGTCGCTCGCGCAGGTTGGGGAGCGGACTACAACGATCCGATGACGTTCATCGACATGTTCACGTCCACTTCGGGCAACAACGACCTCGGCTTCAACAACGCCGAGTACGATCAGCTCGTGAAAGACGCCTACGCGACGCAAGACAATGCGAAGCGCATGGAGCTCATGGCGAAAGCCGAGCAAATCTTGATCGGCGACAATACGGCGCTTCTCCCGCTGTACTACTACACGCGGATTTGGATGAACAAACCGTACGTGAAAGACGTTGTAATCGACTACTCCGGCAACATGGACTACACTCGCGGGTACATCGAGAAACAATAAGGTACAACTAGAGTTTTGCGCTGAAGGAGATCGGGGTATATATAGCGTCCCTATATATGCCCCTTTTTCTGTGCTATGAAAGAAAACACACCTGATTCTGATCATTCCGGTAATTATGGCAACATTTTAAAATAGCTTGATGCGTTGCCGCCGTTTACAATAATGAGAGAAATATAGACGGGAAGAGGTGTTCCGGGTTGGCTCGTTTTGTCATTCAAAAGCTCGTTTCAACGGTGGCTTCGCTGCTTGTATTGGCCACGGCGACGTTCGTTCTCATGAAATTAATCCCGGGGAATCCGTTTTTAAACGAGAAGACGCCCAGAGCGATTCAAGAGAGAATCATGTCTTTTTATGGCTTGGATCGCCCGATTTGGGAGCAGTATTTTAAGTATATGGGCAAGCTGCTCTCGGGCGACTTGGGCATTTCGATGAAATATCAGTACCGCTCCGTCGCGACGATGATCAACGAATCGTTCTACTTGTCCGCGCAGCTCGGCATCGTGTCGATCATCGCGTCGGTCATTTTCGGCGTCGGCATGGGCGTCGTCGCCGCGTTGTACCATCGGAAATTGCTGGACAACCTGACGATCGTCATCGCCGTTCTCGGCGTGTCCATTCCGAGCTTCGTTCTAGCGCCGGTTCTTCAATACTACTTCTCCGCGGAGCTTCGTTGGTTCCCGGTCACCGGTCTCAATAGCCCGTTCTCGTACGTGCTGCCGACGATCGCCTTGAGCGCATTGTCCGTCGCGTTCATCGCGAGACTGACGCGTTCGACGATGGTCGAAGTATTGAATTCCGATTACATTCGAACCGCGAGATCGAAGGGGTTGTCGGGCTTCGTCGTGACGACGCGCCATGCGCTTCGGAACGCGCTGCTCCCGGTCGTTACGTATCTCGGTCCGCTCACCGCGAACGTCATCACGGGTTCGATCGTCATCGAGCAAGTGTTCGGCATCGCCGGCATCGGCCAGCATTTCGTTACCAGCATCAACAATCGCGATTATACGCTCATTATGGGCCTTACTATTTTCTACGGCATTATTTTGATGGTTTGCAGATTCTTAACGGATATCGCTTATGCGTTGGTCGACCCTCGCATTAAGTTGACCGGCGGAAAGGGAGGTTGACCGACGTGACGCAATTGAAACCTTCGGATTTGCGTCCGGAGCTGTTCCGGAAAATTTCGAAAAACGAAGTGAGCGCGGAGAAGATCGAGCGCGAGAGCTTGTCCGCATGGGCGGATATCTGGTATCGATTCCGGAAAAACACGGTCGCGATGATCGGTTTGTACATTATAGGCGTGATGTCGCTGTTCGCCATATTCGGACCGATGATCGTGCCGTGGGACGCGACGGTCAACGAATTGCTCGCGACGAACGAGCCGCCGAATCTCTCGAGCTGGAACGCGCACTGGTTCGGCACCGACGATTTCGGCCGGGATATGTTCGCCCGCACATGGGAAGGCGCGAAAGTATCGCTCTTGGTCGGTCTTTGCGTCGCGGCGGTCGACTTGCTTGTCGGCGTCGTCTACGGCAGCATCATGGGTTATGTGGGCGGCCGCGTCGACGAGGTCATGAACAAGACGGCGGAAGTGCTGTACTCCATTCCGAACCTTCTCGTCTCGATTCTGCTCGTCGTCGTCTTCGAACCGAGTCTGCTGGTCATTATTCTCGCGCTTTCGATCACCGGCTGGATCAACATGGCCTGGATCGTGCGCGGTCAAATCATTCAATTGAAAAACCAAGAATACGTTCTGGCGTCCCGTTCGCTCGGCGCCGGCATGTGGCGCATCATGTTCCGCCACCTCGTGCCGAACGCCATGGGTCCCATTATCGTTACCTTGACGTTGACGATTCCGTCCGCCATCTTCGCCGAAGCGTTCCTCAGCTACCTCGGTCTCGGGGTGCAGGTGCCGAACGCGTCGTGGGGTACGATGATCGACAACTCGCTCGCCGTCATTCAAATTTATCCGTGGCGCTTCCTCTTCCCGGCGTTCTGTCTCTCGCTGACGATGCTCGCCTTCAACGTCATGGGCGACGGGCTGCGCGACGCGTTCGATCCGAAAATGAAGAAGTAGGAGGTGCCGACCATGGCCGAAACGATTTTGGAAGTCAAAGATTTACGCGTGTCCTTCAACGTCCGCGGCGGCGAGGTGCAAGCCGTGCGCGGCGTCGACTTCGAAGTCAAGAAGGGCGAAGCGGTCGCGATCGTCGGCGAGTCCGGCTGCGGCAAGAGCGTTACCGCGCAGACGATCATGAGATTGATTCCTACTCCGCCAAGCGTCATCAAGAGCGGTTCTATTAAATTTAAAGGCGAAGACCTGATCAAGAAGTCGGAAAAGGAAATGGAAGCCATACGGGGCAAGGATATCGGCATGATCTTCCAAGATCCGATGACGTCGCTCAATCCGACGCTTACGATCGGCCGCCAAATTACGGAAGGCCTCATCAAGCATCAGAAGATGTCGAAGCAAGCGGCGAAGGATCGCGCGATCGATATTTTGAAGCTCGTCGGCATTCCGAACCCGGAAGCGCGCTTCGCGCAATATCCGCACGAGTTTTCCGGCGGCATGCGGCAGCGGGCGATGATCGCCATCGCGCTCGCCTGCAACCCGTCGCTGCTCATCGCGGACGAACCGACGACGGCGCTCGACGTGACGATTCAAGCGCAAATCTTGACGCTGATGAAGGATCTTCAATCGACGCTCGGCACCTCGATCATCTTGATCACGCACGACCTCGGCGTCGTCGCCGATATGTGCGACCGCGTCATCGTCATGTACGCGGGCAAGGTCGTCGAGACCGGGACGAAATGGGAAGTGTTTAAAAACCCGAAGCACCCGTACACGAAGGGTTTGCTTCGTTCGGTGCCGCGCCTCGACCAGAAGAAGGACGAGGAGCTTATCCCGATTATCGGTACGCCGCCGGATCTCATCAAGCCGCCGGCGGGCTGCGCATTCTGCGCGCGCTGCGACGAGGCGATGGCGATCTGCCAGACGCAGGACGTCGACATGACGGAGGTCAGTCCGGGCCATAAAGCGGCTTGCTGGCAGCTCCACCCGATGGCGCAAAGCGCGCAGGTGGCGGCAGGGAAGGAGGACGCACGATGAGCGCGAATTTGCTCGAAGTTAACAATCTAACGAAGTTTTTCAACGTCGGCGGGGGCAACACCCTCAAAGCCGTGAACGATATCAGCTTCGCATTGAGGAAAGGCGAGACGCTCGGCCTCGTCGGCGAATCCGGCTGCGGCAAGTCGACGGCGGGCCGCACGATTCTTCGCTTGTACGAACCGACGAACGGCGAAGTGAAGTTCGAAGGCACGAACATCTACTCGCTGCGCGGCTCGAAAATGAAGGCGCTGCGCCGCAACATGCAGATGATCTTCCAAGATCCGTACGCGTCGCTCAACCCGCGGATGACCGTCACGGACATTATCGGGGAAGCGCTAGACGTGCATAAGTTGGTCGGCAGCCGCGCCGAGCGCAAGAAGCGCGTCGAGGAGCTGCTCGATCTCGTCGGCCTGAACCCGGATCACGCGACGCGGTACCCGCATGAATTCTCGGGCGGTCAGCGTCAACGGATCGGCATCGCCCGCGCGCTCGCGGTCGATCCGAAGTTCATCGTATGCGACGAGCCGATTTCGGCGCTCGACGTATCGATTCAGGCGCAGGTCGTCAACCTGCTCATGAAACTGCAGAAGCAATTCGGCCTGACGTACTTGTTCATCGCGCACGACCTTGCGATGGTAAAGCACATCAGCGACCGCGTCGCGGTTATGTATCTCGGCAAGATGGTCGAGCTGACGACGTCCGAAGAGCTGTATGCGAATCCGATGCATCCGTATACGAAGGCGCTCTTATCCGCGATTCCGATTCCGGATCCGGAGATCGAAGCGTCTCGCGAGCGGATCGTGCTGAAGGGCGACATCCCGTCCCCGATCAACCCGCCGAGCGGCTGCCACTTCCGGACGCGCTGCCCTGCGGCGACGGAGAAGTGCGCGAAGGAAGCTCCGGCGTTCGTCGAGACGAAGCCGGGCCACTGGACGGCTTGCCATTACGTTTAATCGTCTTGTTCGCGAAGAGCCGCGGCCGAAGGACTTTCCTTCGCGCCGGGCTCTTTTTTTCATGCGCTCGCGTTTTGACGGGAACGATTCGCGGGGGTACAATGATAGCATTGACCGGACAGGCAACGATGGTGAAAAGAGGGAATCCGATGCGGTTTGAAACGTATGAACATATGAAGGCGCACCCGATCGCGGCGGATTACGGCAAGGGCCTTGCCGCCGCGCTTTCGCGGTTCGATGCGTCGAGTCCGTACCTGGCGCCGGAGCGCGCCTGGATCGACCGAGCGGCGCGCGTCGACGCCGCGAGAGGGGCCGCGCCCGCCGCGGACCGCGGCAACGTCGCGGACGCGGTGCTGCGCTACAACCGGG
Source organism: Paenibacillus antri (assembly GCF_005765165.1). NCBI lineage: Bacteria > Bacillati > Bacillota > Bacilli > Caryophanales > Paenibacillaceae > Paenibacillus > Paenibacillus antri. The sequence goes on from NZ_VCIW01000015.1 coordinate 83,587, forward strand.
CGCACAATGACGTGCCGGCGGCGATCGCCGCCGCCGAAGCGCTGCGCGACCCGACGGCGCTCGTCGTCGCGGGCGGGCAGCAAGCGGGCTTGTTTACCGGCCCGATGCTAGTCGTCTATAAGGCGATGACGATTTTGCGGACGGCGCGGCATGCGTCCCGCGTCCTCGGCCGACCGGTCGTGCCCGTGTTTTGGATCGCGGGCGAAGATCACGATTGGGACGAGGCGAACCATACATACGTCGTGACGCCGCAGCTGGAGACGCGGAAGATCGCCGTCCCGCACCCGGGGACCGACGGGCGCACGGCGGTCAGTCGTACGCCGGTTTCCCCGGAAGCGTGGCAAGCCGCGATCGATGCGCTCGGCGAAGGGCTGATGGACACGGAGTTCAAGCCTGGCGTGCTGGAGTCGCTGCGCGGCATCGCGGCGTCGTCGGCGACGTTGTCCGACGCGTTCGCGAAGACGATGTCGCTGCTGTTCGGACGTCACGGCCTCGTCCTGATCGACGCCGACGATCCCGGACTGCGCGCCGCGGAAGGACCGATGTTCGAGGCGCTGCTCGGCAAGCGGGACGAGCTGTCGGCGGCGCTGAAGGCGGGCGAACGCGAGGTGACCTCGCTCGGGTACCCGCTGCAAGCCGAATCCGCCGAGGACGGCGTCAATCTGTTCCTGTTCGACGGCGGAGAGCGCAAGCTGTTGTTCCGAGACGGGGCTGACGCGGTCGACCGCAAGGGGACGTTCCGCGTTCCGTTCGAGGAGCTGCTTCGACGGGCGGGCGCCGAGCCGACCGCGTTCAGCAACAATGCGTTGACGCGGCCGCTGATGCAAGAGTTCTTGTTTCCGACGGTCGCGACGGTGCTCGGGGCGAGCGAGATCGCCTACTGGAGCACGCTGAAGGAGGCGTTCGCGCTCTTCGGCTTCTCGACGCCGATTATCGTGCCTCGCCAGCAGTACACACTGCTCGAAGGCACCGTGCAGAAGCAGATGGACAAGTTCGGCGTGTCGTTCGACGACGCGTGGCAGCGGCTTCCGGAGCTTCGCGACGCGTGGCTTCGGGCGCAGGACGCTTTGGGGCTGTCGGCGCGGTTCGCGCACGCCAAGGAGTCGTTCGCCGACGTATACCGTCCGCTCGTGGACGCCGCGGCTTCGATCAACCCGGGGCTGCGCAAGCTCGGCGAGACGAATATGGGCAAGATTCTCGAGCAGATCGATTTCTTGGAGACGAAGGCGACGGACGCGCTGAAGCAGCAGCATGAATCGGGGCTGCGGCACTGGGAGCGCATCCGCACGACGACGGCGCCCGCGGGCAAGCCCCAGGAGCGGGTCGTGAACGTGTTCCAATACGTGCATCGTTACGGCTTCCCATGGCTGGACGACTTGATCGAGCGGGCGGAGCTCGATTTCGGAGCGGGGTACAAGCCTCACGAAGTGATTTACTTATAATGAAGGAGATGGCGTTTCGATGACTATGCTAACGAAGAGCATTATCGCGAACCCGGCATTGGCCGCGGAAGGAAAGCTGAAGATCGATTGGGTGGAGGCGCATATGCCGGTGCTGAACCGGATTCGCGCGACGTTCGAGAAGGAACAGCCGTTCAAGGGACTTCGCGTCGCGATCTCCCTCCATCTCGAGGCGAAGACGGCATACTTGGCGAAGGTCGTGCAGGCCGGCGGCGCCGAAGTCGTCATCACCGGCAGCAATCCGCTCTCGACGCAGGACGACGTCTGCGCGGCGCTCGTGCAGGACGGCATCACCGTCTTCGCGAAATACAATCCGGAACCGAAGGAATACAAGGATCTGATGATCAAGACGCTGGAAACCCGGCCGGATCTGATCATCGACGACGGCGGCGACCTCGTGACGATCTTGCACGCCGAACGCCAAGATTTGCTTTCGCAAGTGCGCGGCGGCGCGGAGGAGACGACGACGGGCATTCTGCGTCTGAAGTCGTTGGAGCGCGACGGCAAGCTTCAATTCCCGATGGTCGCGGTGAACGACGCGTATTGCAAGCACTTGTTCGATAACCGTTACGGTACGGGGCAGTCGGTATTCGACGGCATCAATCGGACGACGAATCTCGTCGTCGCCGGCAAGACGGTCGTCGTCAATGGCTACGGCTGGTGCGGCAAGGGCGTCGCGATGCGGGCGAAGGGACTCGGCGCGAACGTCGTCGTGACGGAGATCGACGCGATTAAGGCGGTAGAAGCGTACATGGACGGCTTCGCGGTCATGCCGATGGCGGAAGCGGCGAAGGTCGGCGATTACTTCGTGACGGTAACGGGCAACAAGGACGTCATTCGCGGCGTACATATCGAGAATATGAAGGACGGCGCCATTCTGTCCAATGCCGGCCACTTCGACGTCGAAGTGAACATTCCGGAGCTTGAGGCATTGTCGGTGTCGCGCCGCACCGTGCGCAAGAACATCGAGGAGTTCCGGCTGAAGGACGGGCGTAAAATTTACCTGCTCGCCGAAGGACGCCTCGTCAACTTGGCGGCGGGCGACGGCCACCCGGCGGAAATCATGGACATGACGTTCGCGCTGCAGGCGATGGCGCTGAAGTACGTGAACGAAAACTACGAGAAGATCGGCAAGCAAGTCGTGAACGTGCCGTACGAGACGGACGAGCAAGTCGCGCGGTATAAGCTCGAAGCGCTCGGCACGAGCATCGATACGTTGACGGACGAGCAGAAGGCGTACTTGGACAGCTGGGCGGAGCATTAATCGGGACGGCGAGCCGACGCGATGGAGGGGTTGTTTCCCTAAGTAGAAAGTTTACTTAGGGGAACGGCCCCTTCTTTCTTTTTCGAAAACATTCAGGGCCGTTCGTTTATTGACATCTTATGAATAAAATAATATTATATTCATGAATAAAAATAAAATATATTCATTGGTGGCGAGCGGAGTGGTCAAAAGGTTTTCCGAATCCGAGAAGGAGTCTATTCGCAGCAAGCTAATAGCCGTAGGCCGAGAGCTGTTCGCGGAACGCGGCTTGCAAAAAACCGGCGTAGCCGAAATTACGTCTCGCGCGGGTATCGCGCAAGGCACGTTTTATTTGTTTTTCGAAAGCAAGGAAGCGTTGTTTTTCGAAATTTTGCAGCGGGAGGAAGAGAGCATCCGAACGTCGCTTTTCGACGAGCATCTGTCGGGCGACGGTCGCGTTACGCGAGAGGGATTCGAACGATTTCTGACGGACTCGTTGTTTTCGATCCGGCGCCACCCGCTGATCCGTCACCTCTACGACGAACGGACGATGGAATCGCTGTTTCGCAAGCTTCCGCCGGAAACGTTAGCCGCCCATGCTTCTAAAGACGAAGAGACGCTTCTCCCGTTCATCGACCGAGGACGGCGGGAAGGATGGCTCGTTCCGGCGGAGCCGAGCGCGATCGTAAACCTCATTCGTTCGGCGGTGCTGCTATCGTTCCAAAGGGAGCGCATCGGGGAACCGTCGTACGACGCGACGCTTCGCTTGTTGGCGCACTGTATCGCATGCGGTTTAATTCTGGAGGAGGGCGACAACGATGCGTCTTCGCGTTGAGGGGCTGCAATATACGTATCCGGGGGCGTCCGAACCGACGCTGCGCGGCATCGATCTCGAGGCGGAGGAAGGCGAGATTATCGGCATCCTCGGCGCGTCCGGCGCCGGCAAGACGACGCTGCAACGGGTGTTGATCGGTTTGCTTCCGGGGTACGAAGGAGGGGTATACGCGTTCGGAGCGGAGATCTCCTCGCTGGGAAGAGAATACAACGAGCGAATCGGCGTCGCGTTCGAGTTTCCTAATTTTTATCAACGGCTTACGGCCGCGGAAAATTTGCGATTTTTCCGTTCCTTATATCGTTCGCCCGGCCCTTCCGTCGAAGCGCTGCTCGCTTCCGTCGGTTTGGCGGAAGACGCCGGCAAACGCGTGTCTTCCTTCTCTAAAGGCATGCGCATGCGCCTGAATTTCTGTCGAGCGCTGGTGAACGATCCGGAGGTATTGTTTCTGGACGAACCGACGTCGGGGCTCGATCCGGAGAACGCCAGGCGGATGAAGGATTCGATTCTCGCCTTGAAGACGCGCGGGAAGGCGGTGCTGCTGACGACGCATAACATGGCGTTAGCGGAGGAGCTGTGCGATCGAATCGCTTGGCTCGAAGGAGGCCGGTTCCGATTGTTCGACAGTCCGGCGTCGTTGAAGTCGGGGCGAGGCGCCCGACGCGTGCGCGTCGAATACGCGGACGGCGGCGCGGTCCGAAGGGCGGAATTCGATCTAGCGTCGCTCGGCGACGACGGCGGCTTCGCCAAGCTGCTCCGAAGCGGCGTCATCCTGACGATGCATACGACGGAGGCGTCGCTCGAAGACGTGCTGTTGGATTCGTCCCGGGAAGGGAGACGATCGTCGTGATTCGATTGCGCTCCGCGCTCCTGTTCGATGCGCGGCTGCAAGCCCGGCACGGATTTTATGCAGCGTACGCGATCGTGTCGCTCTTGTATGTCGCGATGCTCCGCGCCTTGCCGGAAGCATGGAGGGAGCTCGCGCATCTGCTCGCGACATTCTCCGATCCGGCCGCGCTCGGCTTCTACTTTGTTGGGGGACTTGTGCTTTTGGAGAAGCAGCAGCGTCTCTTCGACCCGCTGTTCGCCACGCCCTACGCGGCGTCGGAATACGTTCTGTCGAAGACGGCGACGTTGACCGGGCTGTCCGCCGCCGCGATCGTCGCCGTGCGCCTCGGCGCGTTCGGCTTCGAAGGACGATGGGCGTTGTTTTTGTACGGGTCCGTCGCGACGGCCGCTTTCTTCACCCTGCTCGGTCTCGGCATCGCCGTAAGCTGCCGTACGCTGAACGGCTATTTCGTCGCCTCGACCGTATATACGTCCGTCTTCGCCCTCCCGCTCGTCGAGCCGTTGGGGCTTGCGTCCTGGCCCGCGCTGTCGATGCTGCCTACGCACGCGTCCCTGCTCGCCCTGGAATCCGCGTTCGGCCCCGAACCGACGGTTCGAACGACGATATACGTCGTCGTCTGGTTGGCCGGATGGACGGTCGCGGCGTACGCATGGGCGCTGCGGCGGCTAACGAGGGAGAGGGAGGCGGGCGCCGAATGATCTGGCTGCGAATGTCCGTCGTCGACGCGAAGCAGACGCTGCGCGATCCGATGCTGTTCTTTATGACGGCCGCCCCGTTGCTCATCTTGGCGGCGCTGCGTTACGCGGCTCCTTACGGGCTCTCGCTGCTGCCGGGCGATCCGGAATCCGGCGCGCTCGACTTCGCGGCGATCGTCTCGGCCGTCGCCTTGCTGCTCGTGCCGCTGCTGCCGGGAACGATGGCGGGGCTGCTGCTGCTCGACGAACGAGACGAACGCCTCGTGGCGGCGCTGGCGGTAACCCCGCTGCGGAAGAGCGGTTACTTCGGGTACCGTTTGGCCTTTCCGTTCGTCTTGTCCGCCGGGTACGCGGCGGCGCTGCCTTCCGCCTCGGGGCTATTGCCGCCGGGGGCGAACGCCTTATCGCTGGCGCCGTCGCTCTTCGCCGCCGCGGCGCTCGCGCCGATGTTCGCCGTTCTGATGGGCGCGCTGGCCGCGAATAAGCTGGAAGGACTCGCCGTCTCGAAGCTGTCCGGCTGGGTCGTCTTCGCTCCCGCGCTGCTGCTTGCGCCGGAACCCGCGCAATGGGTCGGGGCGCTCGTACCGACGTATTGGATCGCGAAGTCCTACGTTTCGGCGGCGAGCGGAGACGCCGCAGCCGCGTATGGATGGGGAATAGGGGCATTATTATACCTCGTCGCTTTGTTTGTCTGGCTGTTCGGAAAATACTTGCGCCGGATCGAGTAATGCTGCAACCTTCGTACCGCTTCCTACCGTCTAGGAGGTAACCGGAAATCCGGGAACGATTAGGAAAAAGGCGGGGGTCGCGATGCAACGGAAACGGAAATGGGAAGGGAAAAAGTGGATAGCGGTCGCGCTGCTGGCGTTGGCGGCGCTGACGGCGGGCTGCAGCGGCAGCGGCGGATCGAGCGCCGACCGCGCGTCGAGCGGAACGGCGGAGATGGCGTCGTCCGAGTCGGCGAACGTCGCGATGGAGACGCCGGCGGAGGCGCCGATGGCGGACATGATGTACTCCAAAGCGGAAGAAGGGGCGGCCGCCGGCGAAGGCGCGTCGAGCGGGGACGCCGTTTTGGCGGGAGGCGCCGCGCCAAGCGGGACGGCCGTCGCGCCGGTCGCCGCGCAAGGACGGATGCTCATCTACAAGGCGAACGTAACGATGGAGGTAGAGAGCTACGCCGACACGTATACGGCGGTGCAAAACTTAATCCACTTGTCCGGCGGCTATTTGCTTCAGTTTTCGGAGCAAGCCGGCGGCTCGGAGAAGTCGGGGCTGTTCACGATCAAGGTACCGGCCGCGGACTTCGGCGGATTCATGGATCGGCTGGAGGAAATCCCGAACGCGGGACTCAATCGCAGTATGAACGCGCAGGACGTGTCCGAGGAATTCGTGGACCTGGAAGCCCGGTTGAAGGCGAAAGAGCTCGTCGAGTCCAGATATTTGAAATACATGGAGCAGGCGAGCCGGTCGGAGGATCTGATCCGGTACACGAACGAGCTCGCGGCCATCCAGGAGGAGATCGAACGGCTGAAGGGACGGATGCGTTACCTGCAGCAAAACGTCGACTTCTCCACGATCGAGCTGCGCGTCTACGAGCGGTCCGGCCTCGGTCTGGCGAGCCAAGGCGGCGACGCGACGCTGGCCGAAAAAATGAGCGCGGCATTGAAGAGCAGCCTGAACGCGCTCGTCGTCGTCGCGGAAGGCGTCATGATCGTCGTCGCCGGCGCCCTGCCCGTGATCGTCGTCGCGATCCTCGTCGGAACGCCAATATACTGGTTCGTTCGACGGCGAAAAGCAAAAAACGAAAAAAACCGACCCTTAATTCCATAAAATATTTTTTTGAAATCCTGTTTTTTAAGCAGGATTTTTTCTTTTGTCATCGAATTTGAGTAAAAGTGGTGGAAAGTGGGGGTAAGTGGGGGATAAGGGTGAGTAGGTGGTGAAGTCGGTATGTTCATGGGTGAATTTCAACATAGCGTTGATGATAAGGGCCGCATGATCATCCCGGCGAAATTCCGCGACGAGCTCGGTTCTTCCTTCGTGATGACCCGCGGCCTCGATCAATGTTTGTTCGTATACCCGATGTCGGAGTGGGCGGTCATGGAACAGAAGCTGAAGTCCCTGTCGCTTATGAAGTCCGACGCGCGCGCGTTCACCCGGTTTTTCTTCTCCGGGGCGGTCGAATGCGAGCTGGACAAACAGGGAAGGGTAAATATACCAAGCAATCTCCGGGAGCACGCGAAGCTCGACAAGGATTGCGTCGTCATCGGCGTCTCCACCCGCGTGGAAATTTGGGGCAAAGAAGCTTGGGAAGCGTACTCTCAGCAGTCGGAGGAATCCTTCAACGAAATCGCCGAGAAGCTGGTCGATTTCAACTTCGATCTGTAAGCGAGGCAAGGAAAAGGGGTTACAACATGTTTACACATATAACGGTGCTTAAAGAAGAGGCGGTCGACGCTCTGGCGGTGAGGCCGGACGGCGTCTACGTCGATTGCACGCTCGGGGGAGCCGGGCACAGCGCGATGATCGCCTCCCGCTTAAGCGGCGCCGGGCGCCTGATCGCCTTCGATCAAGACGACGCGGCGCTCGCTCACGCCGGCGAGGTCCTAGCGAAGTACGGAGACCGGGTGACGTTCGTTCGGTCCAACTTCCGAAGGCTGAAGGAGAAGCTGGCGGAGCTGGGAATCGAGAAGGTCGACGGCGTGTTATTCGATCTCGGCGTGTCGTCGCCGCAGCTGGACGAAGCCGATCGAGGCTTCAGCTACCACCATGACGCGGACCTCGACATGCGGATGGACCGCAGCGGCGGCATTACCGCTTACGACGTCGTGAACGATTGGTCGGAGGCGGAGCTGGCGCGTATCTTGTTCCAGTACGGCGAGGAGAAATTTTCGCGGCGTATCGCTCGCGAGATCGTCGCCGCGAGAGAGAACGCGCCGATCCGCACGACCGGAGAACTGACTGAGCTGGTGAAGGCGGGCATTCCCGCCGCCGCGAGACGGACGGGGGGGCATCCCGCGAAGCGATCGTTCCAAGCGATCCGCATCGCCGTCAACGACGAACTCAGGGCGTTCGAAGAGGCGCTCGAGCAAGCGATCGACGTCGCCTCGCCCGGCGGGCGCATCGCCGTCATCACGTTCCATTCGCTGGAGGATCGCATTTGCAAGACGGCGTTCGCCGCGAAGCTAGGCAAGTGCATCTGCCCGCCGGATCTTCCGATGTGCGGCTGCGGCGCGAAGGGCGTGCTGAAGCTCGTCTCCCGCAAGCCCGTGGAGCCGTCGGCGGAAGAGCTGGAGCGCAATCCGAGAGCGCGTTCCGCAAAGCTGAGAGTCGCTGAGAAGTTGTAGAGACGCCGAAGCCTTTTCTGGAAAATAGTACATAAGCCGAAAATCGGGACGCGCCGGCGTCGACCGATTATAATAAGGGGGATTTATATTATGTCCGCATACATACATGGCAGCTTGGCGCTCGACGAGCGCCGGTCGCAGCCCGTCGAGCCGGGCAACAAGCGCAAGCCCGACATCAAGAAGGAGACGCGCGCCAAGACGATTTCCGGCGCGGAGAAGCTGGCCTGGATCGGGCTGGTGTTCTTCGTGTGCGGCGTCGCCGGAATCTATCAATTCCGCGAGGCGTCGAAATACGAGATGAACGCGGAGATCGTGAAGGTAGAAAGAGAGATTCGCGCGTTGGAAGACGAGAGCGCCAAGCTGAAGAACGAGGTCGCTCGACTCGGGAGCCCGGAGCGCTTGATCGAGATGGGCGTCCAACTCGGACTTGCGGAGCAAGGCAGCGTACCGGCGGCCCAAGCGACGAACGAAACGGCTGTCGCGCTCGGCGCGGCGGAATAACGGTCATTCGATAAGGTGGGATATACACATGCCGCAGAAAATTAGAGTGCGTTCGCTCCTGCTCGGGGCAGCGTTCACTCTTCTTTTTATTTTGCTGATCGGTCGACTCTATTGGCTGCAAGTCGTAGAAGCGTCTTGGCTGACGGCTAAGGCGGAGGCGATGTGGGAGACGGGCGACACGCTCCCCGCGAAGCGCGGCACGATCTACGATCGTAATATGGAAGTGCTTGCGGGCGACGCCAAGGGCTATAACGTGGTGTTGAATCCGAAGCTCATCAACGAATTGGGACTGGAGCGCGAGGTGGCCCGAGGGCTGTCGGAAGTGATCGGCGTCAGCGAATCGTTCCTGCTCGAGCAGGCGACGAATCGGGATGCGAACGGCAATTTCCGCATCTACCGGCAGATCGGCAACGAAGGCCGCAAGCTGACCGAGGAGAAGGCGCAAGCCGTCCGCGACTGGAAGGCGGCGTTCGTCGAGAAGCACGGCATCAAAGGGAACAACTGGCAGGGCGTCACGCTCGAGGAAGATCAGGCGCGATTTTATCCTAAAGGCTCCTTAGGCGCGCACGTAATCGGATTCGTCAACAAGAACGGGGACCCCGGCTCGGGGCTCGAGCTTGCGATGGACGAGCTGCTGCGCGGCACGCCGGGATCGATCGCGTACGAGAAAGACCGCCTCGGCCGCAAGCTCCCGGATTCGAAGCCGGAGCTGATCCAGCCGGTGGACGGCCAGAGCCTCGTGCTGACGATCGATCAGACGATCCAGCATTACACCGAGACGGCGCTGAAGAAGAGCTACGATCAGTACAAGCCGAAGAACATGACCGCCATCGCCGTCGATCCGCGGACGATGGAGGTGCTCGCGTTGGCGAACTTCCCGACGTTCGATCCGAACGAATATTGGAAGTACGACCAGAAGGATTTTAAGAACATGGCGATCCAGTCGCGTTACGAGCCGGGTTCGACGTTCAAGCTCGTGACGTTGACGGCGGCGGTCGATCAAGGCGTGTTCGATCCGAACGCTACATACAAATCCGGCTCGATCCGAGTGCCGGGGCGAACGCTGAACGACCACCGCCGCGGCGGGTGGGGCGACATCACGTATTTGGAAGGGCTGCTGCGCTCGAGTAACGTCGCCTTCGTCAAGCTCGGATACGAGACGCTCGGCGAGAAGCTGCTGCGCGACTATATCGAGAAATTCGGATTTTCGCGCAAGACGGGCATCGACTTGCCGGGGGAAGTCGGAGGTTTGATCGACTTCAAATATCCGGCGGAAATCGCGACGACGACGTACGGTCAAGGCGGCGCCATCGTAACGCCGATCCAGCAATTGGCCGCTTACGCGGCGATCGCGAGCGGCGGCAAGCTGATGCAGCCGCACGTCGTCAAGAAGGTCGTCGACTCCGCGACGGGCGAGGTGCTCTCCGAGACGAAGCCGAAGGTCGTCGGCCAGGTCGTGTCGGAGGACGTCGCGAAGCAGGTAACGGAGTACTTGAAGCAAGTCGTGTCGGACGACCGCGGCACCGGCCGGCGCGCGCGGATCGAAGGATACGAGGTCGCGGGCAAGACGGGAACGGCGAACGTCGTCGTGAACGGCGGCTATTCGGCGGACACGTGGGTCGTGTCGTTCATCGGCTACGCGCCCGCCGACGATCCGCGCATCGCGGTGGCGATCATCGCGGACCAACCGGATCTCGGCGGCGATTCGAACCGCGCCGGCGAAGTGACGGGGGCCGTCTTCAAGGAGATCGTCTCGCAGAGTCTCCGTTATATGGGCGTGAAGCCGGATACGGAGCTGCCGTCGGCGCTTGCCGCGTCGGGCGGCGACGCGCTCTCCGCGGTGCCGGACTTGATCGGGCTCGCGCCGGATGCGGCTGTCAAGGAGCTTGACGCGCGCGGCTTCGGCGCGCGGCTCGTCGGCGACGGCGCGAAGGTCGTCGGTCAGTATCCCGCGGCGGGCGAGAAGGTAGCGGGTTCGACGCAAATTTTCTTACTGACGGTGCCGCAGGAGGAAGCGCCCGTTCCGGACGTTATCGGCGCGAGCTTACGCGATGTCGTGCAGCTGTGCGCGCTGCTGGGCCTGAAGTGCGACGCGCAAGGCGAAGGTTACGTCATCAAGCAGGAGCTGGCGGAAGAAGGCGGCGCCGCGACGCTGCGCGTGAAGCTGGAGCCGCTCGGGAAAGCCGCGAGCGGCGGCGCGACGGAAGACGGCTCGGGCGAGGCGTCGGACGACGGCGCCGGCGGGGAAGGCGAAGCCGACTCCGACGCCCCGGACGCGAACGCCGACGAAGAAGCGCCGCCGGAAGACGGCGGCGAGGCGGAAGGCGAAGGCGCCCCCGTGTAATAGGCTTGTTCTACCCCCCGTACGACTTGAATAGTCTAAATCTAGGAACATTGTAGACGGGCTTTTCGAGTGAAGGGGAGGGTGGACATGCGCGTTTCGAACGTCACGCTGCGCCGTAGACTGTACTTGGTGCTGCTGCTCGGATCGGTGCTGTTCCTTGCGTTGATCGCGAGGCTGGCTTGGGTGCAGCTGGTGATGGGGCCGGAATTGACGGAGCTGGCGGAGGAATCCTGGCGCCGGGAGGTACCGTTCGCGGCATCGCGGGGCGAGATCTGGGATCGCAACGGAGAACGGCTCGCCTATAACGTGAGCACGCCGACGATCATGGCCGTTCCCGCGCAGATCAAGGAGAAGGAAGCGACGGCGAAGGCGCTGGCGCCCGTGCTCGGCATGACCGAGAAGAAGGTGCTGGAGACGATCGGCAAGCGCGAGTCGATCGTTCGGCTCCAGCCGGGCGGCCGCAAAATTACGCAGGACAAAGCCCAGCAGGTCCGCGATCTCGCGCTGCCGGGCATCTTCGTTGCCGAGGACAATAAGCGCTATTATCCGTACGACGGACTGGCCGCGCACGTGCTCGGCTTCACGGGCATCGACAATCAGGGACTGACAGGCGTCGAAGCCCGGTACGACGAGCTGCTCAAGGGGATCGGCGGCAGCGTGGCTTATTTGTCCAACGCGAGAGGCGAGGAGATGCCGGGTTCCTCGGAGGAGTACATTCCGCCGAAGGACGGGCTCAACCTGCAGCTGACGATCGATAAGCAAATCCAGACGATCATGGAGCGCGAGCTCGATCAAGCGATGGTGAAATATCAACCGAAGCATATTATCTCGATCGCCGTCGACCCGAAGACGGGCGAGGTGCTGGCGATGGCGAGCCGCCCGGGCTACGAGCCGGGGCAATATCAGCAGTACGATTCCGCCGTGTATAACCGGAATCTGCCGATTTGGATGACGTACGAGCCCGGCTCGACGTTCAAGATCGTAACGCTGGCGGCGGCGCTCGAGGAAGGCAAGGTCAGCTTCGCCGAGAGCTTCCACGACAAGGGCGCCATCGAGGTCGGCGGCGCGAGGCTGCGCTGTTGGAAGCCGGGCGGCCACGGGGCGGAAACGTTCCTCGAGGTCGTGGAAAATTCCTGCAACCCGGGCTTCGTCGTCATGGGACAGCGGCTCGGCGCGGAAACGCTGTTCGACTATATCAAGAAGTTCGGCTTCGGCTCCAAGACGGGCATCGATCTCGGCGGCGAAGAGAACGGCATTATGTTTAAACCGGAGAGAATCGGTCCGGTGGAGCTGGCGACGACCGCATTCGGCCAAGGGGTATCGGTGACGCCGATCCAGCAGGTCATGGCGGTGTCGGCCGCGATCAACGGCGGCAAGCTGTATAAGCCGCATGTCGGCAAGGCGTGGGTCGATCCGGTGACGGGCGACGTCGTCGACGAAATCGAGCCGACACTCGTGCGCGAGAATATTATCTCCGAGGCGACGTCGAAGCTCGTCCGAGAGGCGCTCGAGAGCGTCGTGGCGAAAGGGACCGGCCGGAACGCCTTCATCGAAGGCTACCGCGTCGGCGGCAAAACAGGGACCGCGCAGAAAGTCGTGAACGGCCGGTATTCGCCGACGGAGCACATCGTTTCGTTCATCGGCTTCGCGCCGGCGGACGATCCGCAGATCGTCGTCTATACGGCGGTAGACAATCCGAAAGGGCTTCAATTCGGCGGTCTTATCGCGGCGCCGATCGTCCAAAATATAATGGAAGACAGTCTTCGGTATATGGGCGTGCCGCCTCGGAAGGATCAAGTCGAACCGGAATATCGATACGGCCTGGACGTGATGATGGCCGAGGTGCCGGATCTCGTCGGTCGGACGACGACGGAAATTTACCAAAGCCTTAATATGAACTTTACGCTCGCGAAATACGGCGCCGGCAATACGGTCGTCATGCAGGAGCCGAAGGCGGGAACGAAGGTGCCGGTCGGCTCGACGATCCAGATTTATTTGTCCGATCAGGCGGCGCCTCCGCCCTCGGACTAAAAACGCCGAAGGGGTTCTTTTTCCGGCTATGCACGTTGCAATCGCCAAATCTTGTCTATAATAATGATCAACCTTTCTGAACGGAGGGGAATCCCATGCTGCTGCAAGAGCTTGCCTCGTTGTTTTTAAAGAAGGAGCTTCACGGAGACGAAGCCGTAACCATATCCGGCCTCGCCGTCGATTCGCGGCGAGTGTCCGCCGGCGACTTGTTTATATGTATCTCCGGCTTTACGCAAGACGGACACGACTACGCGGCGGCGGCCGTCGAGAGCGGCGCCGCGGCGCTCGTCGTCGAGCGGGAGCTGCCGCTCCCGGTGCCGCAGCTGATCGTATCGAACGCGCGATACGCCTCCGCGGTGATCGCGCGCCACTTCTACGGCGACCCGAGCAAGCAGGTGCGCGCGATCGGCGTCACCGGCACGAACGGCAAGACGACGACGTCGACGCTGATCGAAGCGATTCTGTCGGCGGCGGGCCAGGAGACGGGACTGATGGGGACGATCCGGGTGAAGATCGGCGGCCGGACCGAGACGGCGGAGCGCACGACGGCCGACGCCGTCTCGCTGCAACGGACGCTCCGCCGCATGGCAGACGCCGGCGCGTCGTATTGCGTGATGGAGGTGTCGAGCCATGCGCTCGATCAAGGGCGGACGATCGGGATCGACTTCCGGACGGCCGTCTTTACGAATTTGACGCAGGACCATCTCGATTACCACGGCACGATGGAGCGTTACGCGGACGCGAAGGGGCTGTTCTTCTCCCGACTCGGCAACGCGTCGGAGCCCGGGGAAGCGGCGCGCAAATACGCGGTGCTGAACGCGGACGACCCGGCGCACGAGCGCTTCAAGGCGATGACGGCGGCGGAGACGATCCTGTACGGCATCGACGCGCCGGCGGACGTGCGCGCGAGCGACATCCGCCTTACGGCGCGGGGCACCGCGATGAAGGTGTCTACGTTCGCGGGAGACGTCGAGCTCAGCGTCAACATGCTGGGCAAATTCAACGTGTATAACATATTGGGCGCGATCGCCGCAACATTGGCCGAGGGTGTACCGTTATCCGTTATTAAAGAGGCGTTGGAGCGGCTGCCGGGCGTGGAAGGCCGCGTCGAGCCGGTCGACGCGGGCCAGCCGTTCACCGTGCTCGTCGATTACGCGCACACGCCGGACGGCCTGCTGAACGTGCTGGATACGGTGAACGAGTTCGCCAAAGGCCGCGTCATTACCGTGTTCGGCTGCGGCGGCGACCGCGACCGGAAGAAGCGTCCGATCATGGGGGCCATCTCCGCCGAGCGGAGCGACTACACGATTCTGACGTCCGACAATCCGCGATCGGAGCGTCCGGAAGCGATTCTGGCGGAGATCGAAGCCGGCGTGCTCGAAGCCGGCGCCGACGCCGCGAAGTACGAGATCGTCGAGGACCGGCGCCGCGCGATCGAAAAAGCGGTTGAAATGGCCGAGCCCGACGATGTAGTATTGATTGCGGGCAAGGGACATGAGACGTATCAAATCATCGGCGGCGTCACGCTGCCGTTCGACGATCGCGTCGTCGCGAAGGACGCGATCCTCGGGAGGTCGAAGGCATGACGCGGAAGGCTTTAGGTCACAAAGATGAACGATCTTACGAACACTATATGACGCGTGCGAGGGGCACCGTAGAAGGGGGACGGCAGTGGAACTGAATCCGATATTGATTACGACAGGCGTTTCCTTCGCGCTGGCCGTCATTCTCGGGCCGCTATGCATTCCGATTCTAAGAAGGTTGAAGTTCGGACAGCAAATTCGCCAAGAGGGTCCGCAAGGGCATCAGAAGAAGGCCGGCACGCCGACGATGGGCGGCATCATCATCTTGATCGCGCTCACGCTGGCGTTCCTCCGGTTTTCCGACCGTTCGCTCGAAGTGTATATTTTGCTAGTGGCGTGTCTCGGGTTCGGGCTCATCGGCTTCCTGGACGATTACATCAAGATCGCCTTCAAGCGATCGCTCGGCCTCACCGCGAAGCAGAAGCTTCTCGGGCAGCTGTTTTTCTCCCTCGTCGTCTGCGCGATGCTGTACATGGACGGCCATAATACGGATCTCGGCATTCCGGGCACCGATTTCGTCCTTCCGCTCGGCTTTCTGTATTATCCTTTCCTCGTTTTGTTAATGCTTGGAATGAGCAACGCGGTCAACTTCACCGACGGCCTCGACGGCTTGTTGTCGGGAACGAGCGCCATCGCGTTCGGCGCGCTCGCCGTCATCGCGATGATGCGGACGGAGCCTGAGGCTGCGTTCTTCTCGGCGGCGATGATCGGCGCGGTGCTCGGCTTCCTCGTATTTAACGCGCACCCGGCCAAGGTGTTCATGGGCGACACCGGCAGCCTCGGCATCGGCGGCGGCATCGTCGCCGTCGCGGCGCTGACGAAGACGGAGCTTCTGCTCTTGCTCGTCGGCGGCGTCTTCGTCGTCGAGGTGCTGTCCGTCATTATCCAGGTCGTGTCCTTCAAGACCCGAGGCAAGCGGGTGTTCAAGATGAGCCCGATCCACCACCACTTCGAGCTCGTCGGATGGTCCGAGTGGCGCGTCGTCATCACGTTTTGGCTGACGGGACTCGCGTTGGCGGGGCTCGGAATCTATATCAACGAGGGGTTGTAGACGTATGCAACATCCGGATCGGTATCAAGGCCGCCGGGTCGTCGTGCTCGGCTTGGCGAGAAGCGGCGTCGCGGTCGCCGAGCTGCTCCACCGGCGCGGCGCGGACGTCGTCGTGAACGATAAGAAAGAACGCTCTTCATGCCCTGAGGCCGATCCGTTGTCGGCTCTGGGTATTTCTGTTGTTTGCGGGCATCATCCGGACGACCTGATCGACGAGAACGTCGCCCTCGTCGTGAAAAATCCGGGAATCCCGTATTCGATCCCGCCGATCCGCAGGGCGCTCGAGCTCGGCATCGAGATCGTGACGGAGGTGGAGGTGGCGGACGCCGTCAGGCGCTCCCCGATGATCGGCATTACCGGCTCCAACGGAAAGACGACGACGACGACGCTCGTCCACCTGATACTGAAACAGGACGGGCAAGGCGCGATCGTCGCCGGCAACATCGGGCGGGCCTTGACGGAGGCGGCGCTCGAGGCGCGTCCGGACGAATGGCTCGTCACGGAGCTCAGCAGCTTCCAGCTGAAGGGGACGGTCGGATTCCGTCCGAACATCGCTTGCCTCTTGAATTTGTACGAGACGCATCTCGACTACCACGGGACGATGGACGACTACGCCGCGTCGAAGGCGAAGCTGTTCGCGAATCAGACGGCGGACGATACGGCGGTGTTTAATTGGGACGACCCGTTCTGCCGTTCGCTCGCGCCTCGGCTGTCGGCGAGACCGTTCCCGTTTTCGTCGAAGGAGCCGCTCGAGCAGGGAGTATACATACAGAACGGCGTTATCCGGGTGGCGGACGGGAACCGCGAGCCGGAAGAGCTGATGCCGGTCCGGGAGATCGCCGTTCGAGGCGGCCACAACGCGGAAAACGCGATCGCCGCCGCCGCCGTCGCGCTGTCGGCGGGCGCGAGCCCGGAGAGCGTGCGAACCGTGCTGCGGACGTTCCGCGGCGTCGAGCACCGGCTCGAATTCGTGCTCGAGAAGGACGGCATCGCGTATTACAACGATTCGAAGGCGACGAACCCGACCGCGACGTCGAAGTCGATCGAATCGTTCGACGGCGGCGACATCGTGCTCGTGTGCGGCGGGCTCGACCGCGGCTCCGATTACATGGAGCTGCTTCCCGTCTTCGAGCGATCCGTAAAGGCGGTCGTCGCGCTCGGCGAGGCGCGGGAGAAGCTGCTTCGCGTCGCCGAGCTGGCCGGCGTCGCGAAGCGGACGGCGGTGGACGCGGCGGACCCCGAGGAGGCGGTGCGCCTCGCGGCGGAGGCGGCGCGAGGCTTCGCGGAGCCGGGACAGACGGTGCTGCTGTCGCCTGCATGCGCGAGCTGGGATATGTTCCCGTCGTACGAGGACCGAGGACGCATGTTTAAGCATTCGGTGCATACCTTGTAATAAGGGTTGTACTACTGAGTGCGAAAGGGTGTCTCGTATGTCCAAAGCGCGTTCCGCGCCAGACGTGTACCTATTGATCGCGACGCTCGGGCTGCTGGCTTTAGGCGTCGTCATGGTGTACAGCGCCAGCGCGGTTATGGCGTTCCGCGAATACGGCGATTCGTTTTATTACTTGAAGCGCCAGCTGATCTTCGCGGGACTCGGTCTCGTAGCGATGTATTTCACTATGAACGTCGATTATTGGGTTTGGAAGAAGTATGCTAAGATCGGATTGATCGTGTGCTTCGCGCTGCTCGTCGTCGTGCTCGTCCCGGGCATCGGGGTCGTGCGCGGCGGGGCGCGAAGCTGGCTCGGCATCGGCAGCTTCGGCATTCAGCCGTCCGAGTTCATGAAGCTCGCCATGATTATTTTCCTCGCGAAGCTGTTGTCCGAGCATCAAGCCCGTCTGTCGAAATTCGTGACGGGCCTTCTTCCGCCGCTCGGCATCGTCGGCCTCGCGTTCGGCCTCATCATGCTGCAGCCGGATCTCGGCTCCGGCGCGGTGCTCGTCGGCGCGTCGCTCATCGTCATCTACGCGGCCGGGGCGAGAATGTCCCACATGGCCGGGCTCGCCGCGCTCGGCGCCGCCGGCTTCATCGGCCTCATCGCCGCGGCGCCGTACCGAATGCAGCGCATTACCGGTTATTTGGACCCATGGTCGGACCCGCTCGGCTCCGGCTATCAGATCATCCAATCGCTCTTCGCGATCGGTCCCGGCGGCCTCGTCGGCCTCGGTCTCGGCGCCAGCCGGCAGAAGCACAGCTACTTGCCGGAGCCGCAGACGGATTTCATCTTCTCCATCGTCGCGGAGGAGCTCGGCTTCATCGGAGGCGCGCTGCTGCTCGCGTTGTTCCTGCTTCTCGTCTGGCGAGGCATGCGCGCGGCGATTACCGCGCCGGACACGTTCGGCAGCTTGCTCGCGGTCGGCATCGTCGGCATCGTGGGCGTGCAAGTATTCATCAATATCGGCGTCGTGATCGGCATGCTTCCGGTCACCGGCATTACGCTTCCGCTCATCAGCGCGGGGGGGTCTTCTCTCACGCTGCTGCTTACCGCGATCGGCGTTCTGCTGAACGTATCGAGGTTCGCGAGATAGGCTGTTGTCACACTTCCGCGTGCGGAACATACCATAACGTATGACTGTGACGTCGGGAGCGAAGCATTCCGGATCACGCGTCGTTTTCTAGTAAGGAGGTACGGCCTATGAATCATTGGATCGACGAACTTCGCGAGAGAGGCGTCGGCGAGATCCTGACGGAGGAGGCGCTGGCGCCCCATACGACTTGGAAGATCGGCGGACCGGCCGACGTTCTCGTCATCCCTTCCGGGAAGGAACAGTTGGCGGCGACGGTCGAGATATTGCACCGGCACGGCGTCCCGTGGACGCCGCTCGGTCGCGGCTCGAACGTACTCGTGTCGGACCGCGGCATCCGCGGGGTCGTGATCAAGCTAGGCGACGCGTTCGATTACGTTCGTTTCGACGGCGAGCGGGTCATCGCGGGCGGCGCGTATTCGTTCATTAAGCTGTCCGTCATGGCCGGCAAGGAAGGACTCACGGGCCTGGAATTCGCAGGGGGCATTCCGGGCAGCGTGGGCGGCGCCGTCTACATGAACGCAGGTGCGATGGCTTCCGACGTCTCACGCATCTTGATATCCGCCGAAGTAGTGTTGGAAAACGGGGAATTGGCCGTGTGGAGCCGCGACGATTTTCGCTTCGCGTATAGACATTCGGCGCTGCACGGCAGCCGTGCGATCGTGACGGAGGCGGAGTTCCGTCTCGCTTACGGCGATCGCAGGGAAATCGCCGCCGCCATGGCGGCTTATAAAGATCGCCGCAAACGGACGCAGCCGCTGAGCTCGGCTTGCGCGGGAAGCGTCTTCCGGAACCCGGAAGGCCATCACGCCGCGAAGCTGATCGAAGACGCGGGATTGAAGGGACTTCGCGTCGGCGGCGCGGAAGTGTCGACGCTGCACGCCAATTTTATCGTCAACACCGGCAATGCTACGGCGGAAGACGTGCTCACCTTAATCGAACGTATCCAACAGACGGTAGAAAGCCAGACGGGAATTCGGCTCGTGCCGGAAGTGTTGGAGGTCGGTGAGCGCTAATTCCGGAGGTGGGACTTTGGAGAAGTTAGTAATCGACGGCGGCCGGCCTCTACAGGGAACGGCGCGGATCGAAGGAGCGAAGAACGCGGCCCTGCCGATCTTAGCGGCCTCCCTCTTGGCGGATGGCGTCGTTGCGATCGACAACGTACCGGATTTGCTGGATATCCACGTGATGTTAGATATTTTGCGTTCGCTCGGTCTCGAAGCGACGCTGACCGGCAAGACCGCGGTCGTCGACGCGACGAACGTACGGACGACGGAAATTCCGGAGACGCTGATGAGCCGAATGCGTTCTTCCATCTTCTTGATGGGGCCGCTTCTCGCCCGATTCGGCGAAGTGACGATCTCCCAACCGGGCGGATGCGCCATCGGTGAACGGAAAATCGATTTGCATCTCAACGGCCTGAAAGCGCTCGGCGCGAACATTACGGAAACCGACAGCAGAGTCGTATGCCAGGCTAAGAGATTGAAAGGCGCCGACATCGTGCTCGACTATCCGAGCGTCGGCGCGACGGAAAACCTGATGATGGCCGCCGTGAAGGCGGAAGGCATCACTACGATTTCGAACGCGGCCCGCGAGCCGGAGATCGCCGACCTGCAGCTGTTCCTGAATCGGATGGGGGCGAAAATCATCGGCGCCGGCACGGACACGATTACGATCGAAGGCGTCGAGCGGCTCTCCCCTTGCGAGCATCGCGTCATCTCCGATCGGATCGTCGCCGGCACGCTTATGGTGGCCGCCGCAGCGACGCGCGGCAACGTTACGCTCGAAGGCGTCGTCCCGAGCCACTTGACGTCGGTCATTCACGCGCTTCGCAGAGCGGGTATTCAAATCGCGATCGACGATGATATAATGAATGTTGTCGGCGCCGGACGGCCGCGGGCCGTCGAGCGGATCGTCACCAGCCCGTACCCGTCGTTCCCGACGGACCTGCAGGCGCAGATGATGGTGCTGCTCTCGCTCGCCGACGGCCTCAGCGTCATGAAGGAAACCGTGTTCGAAGGCCGGTTCAAGCATGTGAACGAATTGACGGTCATGGGCGCCGATATTCGGGTCGACATGAACTCCGCATTCATTCGCGGCGTGCCGCGCTTGTACGGGGCTACGGTCGAAGCGACCGATCTGCGCGCGGGCGCCGCGCTCGTCATCGCCGGTCTCGCGGCGAACGGCCGAACGGTCGTCGAGCAAATTCATCACATCGATCGGGGTTACGAATCGATCGAGACGATGTTTCGCCGGTTGGGCGGACGCATCGAACGCACGTCGTCCTTGGCGACGAACCGCATCGCCAGCTCCATGTAATTCTTCTTACCTAATATGCGAAGTACGACGCACGTCCCTTCCGGACCCGGAGGGGACTGTCTTATTGCAGGGATTGGGACAATCTGGTATGTAAGGCGGTGTTTATCCTTGCCCGGAATCGAGCCGATGCCCGTCGTCCGCGGCGAACGTCCGCGACGAAGAGGGAACCGGAAGCTTTTGTTTTTCTTGTTCGTCTTTTTCGTAGCGTTGCTTGGCGTCTTGTTCTTTCAGTCGTCGTTCAGTAAAATTCATCAGATCGAAGTGGAAGGGAATCGGCTGCTCACGAAGGAACAAATTATCGAAGCCGCGGGCATTGCTGTCGGGGATCACTTCTTTGCGGTAAGCGGCGGAGAAATCGACGAGCGCGTCTCGCGCCTCGGCGCAGCGGAGCAGGTGACGACGGCGAAGCGGTTTCCGGGCATGGTGACTATCATCGTGAAGGAATACCCCGTCGTCGCGCTCGAGTTGACCGATACCGGCGACATCGCGGGCATTCTGACCAACGCGACGTCCGTGCCGTACGGCAACGTCGAGAACGCGGCGTCGCGACCGATTTTGTCAGGGTGGGAAGATGCGGATCTCAAACGGCGCTTGACCGAAACGCTCGCCTCGATCGAGACGGAGCATCTTCAAGACGTGTCGGAAATTCGGCCGAGCCCGACGGACTCGTTCCCGGACCGCATCGTGCTATACACGCGTTCCAAGTACGAAGTGGTGACTCGAATTTCTTATTTGAAGGAGAAAATATCCCTCCTCGACGATTATGTATATGATTTGCGGAACGAGGATAGAACGTCCGGGCGGATCGTTCTGATGGATACGAACTACGCGGAAGCGCTGGAAGAGGAGACGGAACAACCGTCCTCGGACGCGGAGGAATAAGGGGACCGCGCAATTCCTCTCTATTCAAGCGGTGGTTAACATGTTAGAATTGTCCTTATGGATTTTCGGCATTTTTCACAAAAGTTTTCATAACGAATCCCTACGACAAGCGAAAATAATTTTCTGCGTTAATAAAAAGAGTGATATAAAAAAGAGGGAATCGAACGATCGTGTGGAATATGTATAAAGTTATTTTCTTCTTCTTTTCTTTGAAGTCTTTATCACTGCGGGAGGTGCCAACGCTTTGAGCGGCAACGACATCATTGTGAGTTTGGACATCGGAACGTCCAAAGTCCGCGCCATCATCGGGGAAGTGACAGGCGGCTCCATCAATATCGTAGGCGTCGGCTCCGCCGATTCCGAAGGTATCCGAAAGGGAGCAATCGTTGATATAGATCAAACGGTGCAATCGATTAAGAGCGCCGTCGATCATTCCGAGCGGATGGTCGGCGTCACGATATCGGAGGTTTTCGTCGGCATCGCCGGCAACCATATTCAGCTTCAATCGAGTCACGGCGTCGTCGCGGTGTCCAACGAAGATCGAGAGATCGGCGGCGAGGACATCGAGCGGGTGCTGCAAGCCGCTAAGGTCATCGCGCTGCCCCCGGAGAGGGAAATCATCGGCATCGTTCCGAAGCAGTACATCGTCGACGGCTTGGAAGGCATTCACGATCCTAGGGGGATGATCGGCGTTCGGCTCGAGGTCGAAGCGATCGTCATCACCGGCGCCAAGACGGCGATACATAACCTCATCCGATGCGTGGAGAAGGCGGAGCTCAAGGTCGCCGGCCTCATCTTGATGCCGCTCGCGGCAGGTCATCTGGCACTCTCCAAGGACGAGAAAAACTTGGGCACCGTTCTGGTCGATATCGGGGCGGGCGCGACGACGATTTCCATCTTCGAGAATGGCACCATCACCGCCACGGCAACGCTGCCGATCGGCGGAGAATACGTATCGAACGACATTACGATCGGACTTCGGACGCAGCTGGAAATCGCGGAGAAGATTAAGCTGAAGTACGGCTGCGCTTCGATTCAAGACGCGGATCCGAGCACGACGTTCAAGGTCACTCGCATCGGCAGCAACGTCGAGAAGGAGTTCTCGCAAGCGGATCTCGCCAGCATCGTCGAACCGCGGATGCAGGAAATCTTCGAGTTGATCAAAGCCGAAGTGAAGCGGATGAAGCCGGGGGGAGAGCTCGCGGGCGGATACGTTCTTACGGGGGGAGCCGTTTCGATGCCGGCCGTCCTGTCCGTCGCGCAATCGGTGCTCGAAACGTCGGTTCGGATCGCTTCGCCGGATTTCATCGGCGTGCGGGAGCCGGCTTACGCGAGCGGCGTCGGCGTCATCGCCTACGTCGCCAAGTTTTTGCGGACGCGCAGTACGGTTTCCGTGAAAACCTCGACGGGTCGTAAAGCGGCGGCAGCCAACAAACCGAGTTTGATCGAACGGATCAAAAATTTGTTTAGTGAGTTCATCTAGGGCCAAGGGGGACCTTTCATGTTAGAATTCGATCTCGACATGGACCAATTAGCGCAAATTAAAGTCATCGGCGTCGGCGGCGGCGGCAGCAACGCCGTCAACCGAATGATCGATAACGGCGTTAAGGGCGTCGAATTTATTACAGTCAACACGGACGCGCAGGCGCTCCATCTGGCCAAGGCCGAAACGAGACTTCAAATCGGGGACAAGCTGACGCGCGGTCTCGGCGCCGGCGCGAACCCGGATGTCGGCAAGAAAGCGGCGGAAGAATCGAAAGATTTGATCGTGAACGCGCTGAAGGGCGCGGACATGGTGTTCGTTACGGCGGGCATGGGCGGCGGCACGGGCACGGGGGCGGCGCCGGTCATCGCCGATATCGCACGCGAGTGCGGCGCGCTGACCGTCGGCGTCGTCACGCGTCCGTTCACCTTCGAGGGCCGCAAGCGCCAAGCGCAAGCGGAGCTCGGCATCGCGGCGCTGAAGGAGAAGGTCGATACGCTGATCGTCATTCCGAACGATCGGCTGCTCGAGATCGTCGATAAGAAGACGCCGATGCTCGAAGCGTTCCGCGAAGCGGACAACGTGCTTCGTCAAGGCGTCCAGGGCATCTCCGATCTGATCGCGGTGCCGGGTTTGATCAACCTCGACTTCGCCGACGTGAAGACGATCATGACCGAGCGCGGTTCGGCGTTGATGGGCATCGGTCGCGCGAGCGGGGAGAATCGCGCCGCGGAAGCGGCGAAGCGGGCGATTATGAGCCCGTTGCTCGAGACGTCGATCGACGGTGCGCGCGGCGTTATCATGAACATCACCGGCGGCGTCGACCTGAGCTTGTACGAGGTTAACGAAGCGGCGGAGATCGTCATCGCCGCAGCCGATCCGGAAGTGAACATGATTTTCGGCGCGATCATCGACGAGTCGCTGAAGGAAGAAATCAAAGTGACGGTCATCGCGACGGGCTTCGAGCATAAGCCGCATACGCCTGCGCCTGCGCCGCGCCGTCCGGGTATCGCCTCCGAGCCGGAGCAGCGTCATACGCCGAACGTGCGTCCATTCGGCGGCAATGCGCCGAGCAACGATCAGTTGGACATTCCGACGTTCCTTCGGAACCGGAACAAGAACTTCTTGGACGATTAAGACGACGGTCACCCTTGGCCGTGTGAAGCCTCACCTTATCCGGGTGGGGCTTTTTGTCGTTTTCCGGCTGGTTGTCGTCGTTGAGAGGAGGGGGAGGTGTGTCTCCCGGAACCCCTTAGCAGGGTTATCCCATCGGCTCAGCTTGCGTACGCCCCTAGTTCATGCAAGTAGGTGTATACCTGGCTTAACGGTGTTGAATAGAAAGTTGTATCAGGAGCCGCGAATGAGTCTTAGCGGTCCGTACGATAGGACCATATGCCGCATCCGGGGTGTCGAGTTATGCGACAGATGAAAGACTATCGAACTGCGCAGGATTCTTGCAGACAATATTCATACTGCATGCGGCGATCGTCTCGAACGGGTCGAGGCGATGAAGCTTCGCGTTTCTTCTAAGGCAAAACTCGTCCAAATACGATTCGAGATAGCGCCGACTGACGCCATGGAAGACGCGGTTCAACCAATGTACGGCTTGTTTGAACAGGACCGGTAATAGGTCGTGTTTGCAAAACGGGATGTTCCGTAGGATCTTAACGGGACGATCCGTTCGGACATGCCGATTCCGGAAAGCTTCTTCTCCTGGATAACGAAGGATGAAGTCCGGGTAATGCTCGGGTTTGATGGGTTTCATCTTCATATATATCGTTTCGTGATTGTCGTTGTAAGCCAAGCCGACGATCACCGGGTATATTCGCGGATGTGCGATGAAGCAGCGAAGTCTTCTGGCTTCGTAATATCCGACGCCGGCCTCGACCTTGTTCGTTAACGGCTGCCGCTCGTCCATCGCGTGGATCGCTTGGCGCAGCTTGCGGAGCATGGACCACGCCGTCTTATAGGTTACCTGAATCTCTTCCATCAGTTGGACTGCGTTCACGCTATGTTCGAGCGACATCGCCTGGATGGCCGCAGCCCACTTCGATAGAGGCGTTCTGCTTTTCTCCAAAGCGGTGCCGGCTCTTAGGGAGGTCTGGTGCCGACATGCCAGACATTGATAAAGCGGAAGCGAACGTCTGCTGCCGACGATCGTATATGCGTGCGGATGCTGACATCTCGGGCAACGAAACCCGTGCGGCCACTTCATTCGATAGAAAAAGGCGATCAGTTCGTCCATTTACCCACCGCCGAACATTTGTTCTTGTTTTGATAATAGCAAACAAATGTTCGTAAATCAAGTATTGTTTTCAACAAATAATGGTGTCATTGCCAATGCGACTCTATGCTGAACTGACGGGATAACAGGCATAAGGGGTTTGCGGAGAGACGCCGCCTACCCGTTGCTGAGCCGATGGGATAGCGCTGCTAAGGAGGCCGAGGAGACACGCCCGACGCTCCGACTGGAAGCGTAACGCCGCACCCTTAAGGCGCGCCGCCGCCGTCGAACAACTCGATCGGGACCTCCGGAGGCGGCATCGTCGACAACTCTCGACCGGCTTCTTCGACAAAAGAAGCCCCTATTTTACAGCGGGATTAGACAGACTTTGGATGGGGGATTCGATATACTAGCTTTCGTAGACGAGAGAAGCGGTCGTCCCGACCGACGAGGGCAGGCAACGGAGGAAGAACGAATGGTCGTATACGTGGACATCGTATTTTTGACGAACTTCGTTCTCGATTTCGCGATGCTCCTTGCGGCGGCGAAGGTTCGCAGCGTATCGCCTTCTTATTGGCGAGTGGGCGTCGCTTCGGCGATCGGCGCTTCTTATGTATTGCTGATGTTCGTTCCTGCGCTTGCGGTGTTTTACACATTTGTTGTTAAATGTTTATTTTCGGCCGTAATGATTATGACAGCTTTCGGCTACAAAAGTTTCTCCCGATTCGCCGGACTCTTGGCCGCCTTCTATGCGGTGAACGCGGCGGCGGCGGGGACGATCGTCGGCTTTCATTATATGCTTCAGTCGTCCAACGACGTATGGAGCGGCATCTTGTTCTCGCAAACCGGCGGCTATCAATACGCGTTGGGCGTATCGTTATGGCTCGTCGCGCTAGGGGGAGCGGTCGGCGCCGTATTGTTCCGCAAGGTGAACGGCGGAGCGAAGCGCAAGGAGAAGAAGGCGGAGTTTCTCGCCGAGGTGGAAATTCGGATCGACGGCGCGTCGTACCGCTGCACAGGGTTGATCGATACGGGCAATCATCTGTACGATCCGTTGACCCGAACGCCGGTCATGGTCCTCGAAGCCGCCGTTTGGAAGGACGCGATTCCGAAAGCTTGGCTGCAAGCGATCCGCGCCGACGAGGCGGACCGGATCGTTCAGTTTTTAAGCGAGGCGGACGAAGCCGAGACGGAGGCGGCCGCCGCGGGATCGGAAGGACCGCCCAGGGCGCCGTTCCCGTGGCGAGAGCGCATCAGGCTCGTGCCGTACCGCGGCATTAACGGGAGCGCGAGGTTTATGCTGGCGGTCAAGCCCGACGCGGTTTCCATCCGCCAAGGCGAACGAGAGTCGACCGCGGAGAAAGTGTTCGTCGGCATCGAAGGCGGTACGCTCAGCGCGGACGGGACGTATCAAGCGATCATTCATCCGGCCATGGTCCCATAAACGAATCCGAATGTCGCAACATAGAAAAACCGAGGAGGAAATGGCTTATGCTGCTACGATGGAAGTTGACGATGACGATTTGGTATTATCGCCTGTTGTTCCTGCTTCGGTTGAAGGGCGAAGAAATTTATTATATCGGAGGCAGCGAGGCGCTTCCTCCGCCGCTGACGAGGGAAGAAGAAGAGTATCTGCTCGCGAAGCTGTCGACGGGCGACGCGGCCATCCGGTCGATGCTCATCGAACGCAACCTGCGGCTGGTCGTATATATCGCGCGGAAATTCGAAAACACGGGCATCAACATCGAAGACCTCGTGTCGATCGGAACGATCGGACTGATCAAGGCCGTGAACACGTTCGATCCGGAAAAGAAAATCAAGCTCGCGACGTACGCCTCCCGCTGCATCGAAAACGAAATTCTGATGTACCTTCGCCGCAACAGCAAAATTCGGACGGAGGTATCGTTCGACGAGCCGTTGAACATCGACTGGGACGGCAACGAGCTGCTGCTCTCCGACGTGCTCGGCACGGAAAACGATACGATCTACCGCAACATCGAGGAGCAGGTGGACCGCAAGCTGTTACATAAAGCGCTCGACAAGCTGTCGGAGAGGGAACGAATCATCATGGAGCTCCGCTTCGGCTTGCAGGACGGGGAGGAGAAAACCCAGAAGGACGTCGCGGACCTGCTCGGTATCTCGCAATCGTACATTTCTAGGCTGGAAAAGCGTATCATTAAACGGCTTCGCAAGGAGTTCAATAAGATGGTTTAGCCCGCCGATCCGGCGGGCTTGACTTTTTTCTGGGAGTTGTTCAAGAATATTCTCCCACCTCTCGGAGATAATGTTCATTAATGTCTCTCCTTGGGAGGTATTTACGCATGACCCGCAATAAAGTCGAGATTTGTGGTGTGGATACTTCGAAACTACCGGTATTAACCAATGCCGAAATGCGCGAATTGTTCGTCTCGCTGCAACAGAAGGGGGACCGGTCCGCAAGGGAGAAATTGGTGAACGGCAATTTGCGCCTGGTATTAAGCGTCATTCAACGGTTCAATAACCGCGGGGAGTTCGTAGACGATCTGTTCCAAGTCGGCTGCATCGGCTTGATGAAGGCGATCGACAACTTCGACCTCAGCCAAAACGTAAAGTTTTCCACGTACGCGGTGCCGATGATTATCGGCGAAATTCGGAGATACCTTCGGGACAACAACCCGATTCGCGTCTCTAGAAGCCTGCGCGACATTGCTTACAAAGCTCTGCAAGTCCGCGATCAGCTGACGAACCGCAACTCGCGGGAGCCGACGATTACGGAAATTTCGATCGAGCTGAACGTACCGAAGGAAGACGTCGTCTTCGCGCTCGACGCCATTCAGGATCCGGTATCGCTGTTCGAACCGATCTACCAAGACGGCGGAGACCCGATCTACGTGATGGATCAGATCAGCGACGACAAAAGCAAGGACGTCTCGTGGATCGAGGAGATCGCGCTGCGCGAAGCGATGCAGCGGCTGAACGACCGCGAGAAGATGATTTTATCGATGCGCTTCTTCGAGGGCAAGACGCAGATGGAAGTGGCGGAGGAAATCGGCATCTCTCAAGCGCAAGTATCGCGGCTCGAGAAGTCGGCGATCAATCAGATGCAGAAGCACGTCAAGACGTAACGCTCCATTGTCCGTTCCGTTCCGCTCTCCGCGGCGGGACGGGCCTTTTTCATTGAGAACGGAAACTTTCGGGACACAAATGACGACCCGCTACATATAGTAGTAGAGATAGGCGGGTGTCCGTGATGAAAATTTCCGACTTCCAAACGAAAGACGTCATCAACATCGTTGACGGCAAGAAGCTCGGCCAAATCAGCGACATCGAGCTCGATTTGCGCGTCGGGCGCATCGATTCGATCGTCGTCCCGAGTTCGGGACGGTTTTTCGGCTTCTTCGGCGGCGGGACCGACGTGGTCATCCCGTGGCGTTCGATCGTGAAGATCGGCGCCGACGTCATCTTGGTGAAGCTGGACGACCCGAAGGTGTATCGGGTGGACGAACGAGGCAAGGACAGTGCGAAAACCTACCGCGAGCGGGAACGGGATCGGGAACGAGACCGGGAGTGGCAGCAACGCGAGCGGGGGCGGGACGAACCGGAGGACGACGAATACCGGTAGTCTCCCGATGCGGCATACGCGCGAAGCGGATCCGGCCTTGCCGGCCGGGTTCGTTCGTATGCCGTTCGGTTTTGTGATACACTGTTGAAAACCGCGTTGCGTATCGAACCGCTTCGAGGACGGAGGGATGAACATGGCCGAGGCATGGCGCGAACCGCTCGAGCTGCGCCCGTCGGACGATGGCGCGACGTTGTTTCGTTGGCGCTCTTGGGAAGAGAAGTTTCCTTGGCTGAGCGCCGGCTTCTCGTCGCGCCGCGGCGGCGTCAGCGGCGAACCCTGGGGCAGCCTGAACTGCGGGCTGCACGTCGGCGACAACGACGACGATGTCGCGGAAAACCGCCGCCGCGTGGCGGAGGCCGCGGGCTTCGACTTTCGGCGCTGGACGTGCGCCGAGCAAGTGCACGGCGTCGCCGTGGCCGTCGTCGCAGAGGCGGAGGCCGGCGCCGGACGTCTCGTACGGGACGACGCGCTGCCGTCGAAGGACGCCCTCGTTACGGACGTCCCCGGCGTCATGCTGAACGCGTTCTACGCCGATTGCGTCCCGATCTGGTTCGTCGACCCGGTCCGCCGGGCGGTCGGCGTCGCGCACGCCGGTTGGCGCGGCGCGGTCGCCGATGTCGCCGGCGAGACGGTGCGCGCCATGACGCGCGCCTACGGCTCCGAACCGTCGGAGCTGCTCGCCGCGATCGGGCCGTCGATCCGCGGCTGCTGCTACGAGGTGGACGATCAAGTCGCGAAGCATATTCCGGAAGGCAGCGAATCGATCAAGCCGTCCGCCTCCCCAGGACGGTATTTGCTCGATTTAGCAATTTTCAATCGACAAAAGCTGACAGAAGCAGGAATTTTGGCGAATCATATCGAAATAACACAATATTGCACCAGCTGCCGGACGGATTTGTTCTTCTCCCACCGGAAGGAGAACGGCCGAACCGGACGGATGACAGCGTGGATCGCGCGGAAAGAGTGAGGTGACGCGGTCGTGAACCGATCGCTGCGGGAAGCCGCCGACGAGGTCGAACGCCGGATCGCGTACGCCTGCGCAAGAAGCGGCAGGCGACGCGAAGAAGTGAACGTGATCGCCGTAACGAAATACGTCTCGTTGGAACGAACGATCGAGGCGATCGAAGCGGGGTATCCGAACGTCGGCGAGAATCGCTGGCAGGACGCCAAGGAGAAGTGGGAAGCGCTGCAAGGACGGCCGGACGTCGTCTGGCATTTCATCGGCCATCTGCAGACGAACAAGGTGAAGGACGTGCTGGGACGCTTCTCGACGGTACATTCCTTGGATCGATGGTCGCTTGCGGAGGAGCTGCAGAAGAAGGCGAAGCGGCTCGGCATCGTCGTTCCGTGCTTCGTTCAACTGAACGTATCCGGCGAGCAGACGAAATACGGCCTTGCGCCGGGCGAGCTCCGGTCGTTCTTATCGAAGCTGACCGCGTGCGACGCGATCGACGTCGTCGGTTTGATGACGATGGCGCCGCACGAGGAAGATCCGGAGCGGACAAGACCCGTGTTCAAGGCGCTTCGCGAGCTGCGGGACGAGGCTAATGCGAAGGGCTCGTACGGCAAGCCGATCGAGCATCTTTCGATGGGCATGTCGAACGACTTCGAGATCGCCGTAGAAGAAGGCGCTACGTGGATCCGATTGGGATCCACTCTTGTGGGAAAATAACGATAACAAGGTAAAGGATAGTCGGGGAGGACTAGCAATGGGTATGATGAACCGTATTTTTAATTTTCTCGGACTGCAAGAGGAAGAAGAGGTCGCGGAACGCGAGCCGGCGTACGAAGCTCACGATGAATCCGAGCGGGAGCGGGATCGGGAACGCGAAACCGGCGAATATCGAAAGGTGAAAAATAACGTCGTCTCGCTGCATGCCCAAAAATCTTCGAAACTTGTGCTGTGCGAGCCTCGTAATTATGAGGAGACGCAAGATATCGCGGATCACCTGCGTTCGCGCCGCGCGATCTTGGTGAACTTGCAGCGGGTGCGCCCGGAGCAAGCGATGCGCATCGTCGATTTCTTAAGCGGCACGGTGTACGCGCTCAACGGCGCGATCTCCAAAGTCGGTCCGAACATCTTCGTATGCACGCCGGACTCCGTCGAGATTCAAGGCGTCATCTCCGACATGATGAACGACAATACATAGAACAGAATTGAGGTGGCGGGACGTTGTTGGAATACCAGATTAGTTCCCTCGTTTGGACGCTGTATAACATTTACTTCTACATGATTATCGCGTACGTCTTGCTGTCTTGGGTGCCGAACGCCAGGGACAGCTTCATCGGCCAGTTGCTCGGACGCGTGACGGAACCGTACCTCGGGATATTCCGCAAATTCATCCCGGCGATCGGCGGCGTCATCGACATCTCCCCGATCGTAGCGATCTTCGCCCTTCGGTTTATCGCCTTAGGCGTTGAAGCGGTCATCCTGTTTTTGATTCCGGGCTGATATGCGATCGATTCCTTACGAGCACTTCCATC
The DNA here is from genome assembly GCF_005765165.1 of Paenibacillus antri. NCBI lineage: Bacteria > Bacillati > Bacillota > Bacilli > Caryophanales > Paenibacillaceae > Paenibacillus > Paenibacillus antri. The sequence continues at coordinate 115,042 of NZ_VCIW01000015.1, forward strand.
CCGACGAGAAGTCGTTCGTCGACAGAGCCGCCGAGTGGATCGAGGATGCGGCCGTACGCAAGCAAGTGAAGCGAACGGACTTCCTCGATCCGAGACAGGCGTTCATCGTCGAGTCGCTCGCGAACCGTACGGACGACGCGCTCGTTCGAACGGACGGCGGATACGCGGAGGCGGAGCGGCGACGCGCGATCGTTACGCCGGACTTCCTCGATCCGATCTACAAACCGATCGGGATCGTCGTACTATCGGTAACGAGCGAGGACGAGCGCGTCTCCGAGCTCGAGCACGGCGACTATTTGGGCGCGATTCTCGGCCTCGGCATCAAACGCGATAAAATCGGCGACATCCACGTGCACGAGTGGGGCTCCCACATTCTCGTCGCGGAAGAGATGGCGCCTTTCTTCTCTCTTCATCTGTCGCAAGTCGGCCGCACGCACGTGTTCACCGAGCTGTTGCCCGCGGACAAGCTCATCGCGGCCGAATCGGCGTTCGAAGAGATGTTTTGCACGGTCGCGTCGATGCGGCTCGACGGCGTCGTCGGCGAGGCGACGCGCCTCTCCCGCGCCAAAGCGGCCGCACCGATTCAGGCGGGGCGATGCAAGGTGAATTGGAAGGTCGAGGAGGACCCTTCTCGGCAAGTGAAGGAGGGAGACGTCGTCTCCTTGCAAGGCTTCGGCAGGTTTAAGATCTTGTCCGTGGACGGCGTTTCGAAGTCGGGGCGCATCCGTCTGAAAATCGGGAAATTTGCGTAACCGTGCAGGAATCGGGCGCTTTATGTCGAAATCGTATCGCTAGCGACTTATTCCATATTAAGGTTCGTTCAATGCATTCAGGAGGTGCACCATGCCCTTAACGCCGCTCGATATCCACAATAAAGAATTTAGCAGACGACTTCGGGGTTACGACGAGGACGAGGTGAACGAGTTTCTCGACCAAGTCATTAAAGATTACGAAGCTTTGATTCGGGAAAACAAGGAGCTTCAATCCCAGCTTCAAGCGCAGTCGGAGAAGCTCGGCCACTTCTCGAACATCGAGGAGACGCTGTCGAAGACGATCATCGTAGCGCAAGAGGCGGCCGACGAAGTGAAGTCGAACGCGAAGAAGGAAGCGCAGCTGATCATTCGCGAAGCCGAGAAGAACGCGGATCGCATCGTGAACGAAGCGCTCGCGAAGTCGCGCAAGGTGGCGCTCGAAACCGAGGAGCTCAAGAAGCAGGCTTCGATCTATCGGACGCGCTTCAAGACGTTGATCGAGGCGCAGCTCGAGATGCTCGGCCACGACAGCTGGGACACGCTCGAGTCGAATCCGGCGCTCCATTCGGCCTCAGGCGACCTCAATCGCTGACCCATTGATTTCCCGTCGGAATTCTGATATTGTATATGCAATTCAATGATTGACACCCAAAGCGTAGAATGGAACGAGTACGTCGCAAGCGTCATCCCAGAGAGCCGGGGGCAGGTGAAAGCCCGGCGTTGACGATCGGCGGAAAATCATCCAGGAGCGCTCGGCCGAACGCGTATCGTCGCAAGTAGCCCGAGCCGGTTCATCCCGTTACCGATGACAGAGTGGTCGAGGGCTTGTCATGCATTTCGTTATGCCTCGATCATAAGGGTGGTACCACGAAACCGAAACTTTTCGTCCCTTGGGCGGAAAGTTTTTTTGCGTTTTCAGGAAAGTAATCGAAAGGTGGAGTTCAAGATGGAGAAGATGGACTACAGCAAGACGCTGAATTTGCTCCAAACCGACTTCCCGATGCGGGGCAATCTGCCGTCGGCCGAGCCGGCGATGCAGGAGCGATGGGCGGAGATGGACGTATACGAGGAAGTGCGGAAGGCGCGCGCCGGGAAACCGAAATTCGTGCTGCACGACGGACCTCCGTACGCGAACGGCGACATCCATATCGGGCATGCGCTGAACAAGGTGCTGAAGGATATCGTCGTACGTTATAAGTCGCTGCAAGGCTTCGACGCGCCGTACGTGCCGGGATGGGATACGCACGGCTTGCCGATCGAGCAGGCGATCGCCAACAGCGGCCGCGCCGATCGGAAGAAGATGTCGACGCTCGAATTCCGGAAGCTGTGCGCGGAATACGCGTGGGAATGGGTCGAGAAGCAGAAGAAGCAATTCCAACGTCTGGGCGTTAGGGGCGATTGGGGCAACCCATATGTCACGCTGCAGCCGAAATACGAAGCGCAGCAAATCCGCCTGTTCGGCGAGATGGTGAATAAGGGCTATATCTATAAAGGCTTGAAGCCGGTGTATTGGTCGCCGTCCTCCGAGAGCGCGCTCGCGGAAGCGGAAATCGAATACCGCGAGAAGACGTCGCCGTCGATCTACGTCGCCTTCCAGGTGAAGGACGGCAAGGGCAAGCTGCCGAACGACGCCGAGATCGTCATCTGGACGACGACGCCGTGGACGCTGCCGGCGAACCTCGGTATCTCGGTGCACCCGGAACTCGAGTACGTCGTCGCCGAAGTCGACGGACGCAAGTTCGTCGTCGCCGAAGGGCTGCTGGAGAGCGTGTCGAAGGAGCTCGGCTGGGAGTCGGCGAACGTCGTCTCGCGGCTCCGGGGCGCGGAGCTCGAGTACGTCACGTGCAACCACCCGTTCTACGAGCGCGAGTCGCTCGTCATGCTCGGCGAGCACGTTACGCTGGAAGCGGGCACCGGCTGCGTTCATACGGCGCCGGGCCACGGCGAGGACGACTTCATCGTCGGACAAAAATACGGCATCGGCGTGCTCAGCCCGCTCGACGATCAAGGGCATTATACGGCTGATGCTCCCGGGTTCGAAGGCATGTTCTACGACAGCGCGAACAAGGTCATCACGGAGAAGCTGAAGGGAAGCGGCCATCTGCTGCACATGAGCTTCATCAAGCATCAATACGCGCACGATTGGCGGACGAAGAAGCCGGTCATCTATCGGGCGACCGAGCAATGGTTCGCCTCGATCGACGCGTTCCGCGACAAGATGCTGGAGGAAATTCGCAACGTGAAGTGGACGCCGAGCTGGGGCGAAGTGCGGCTGCATAACATGATCGCCGACCGCGGCGACTGGTGCATCTCGCGTCAGCGCGTCTGGGGCGTGCCGATCCCGATCTTCTACTGCCGCTCCTGCGGCGAGCCGCTCGTCAATGAGTCGACGATCGCGCACGTCGCGGACATCTTCGAATGCGAAGGCTCCGACGCGTGGTTCGCGAAGTCGGAAGCGGAGCTGCTTCCGGCGGGCACGGCTTGCGCCAAATGCGGCCATGCGGAGTTCCGGAAGGAGACGGACATCATGGACGTCTGGTTCGACTCCGGCTCCAGCCATATGGCGGTGCTCGAAGCGCGCGACGACCTGCAGGCGCCGGCGGATCTGTACTTGGAAGGCTCCGACCAATACCGCGGGTGGTTCAACTCGTCGCTCATCACGTCGACGGCGGTTCACGGCAGAGCCCCATATAAGGGGGTCCTTAGCCACGGCTTCACGCTCGACGGCGAAGGGCGGAAGATGTCCAAGTCGCTCGGCAACACGGTCGACCCGCTGAAAGTATGCAACCAGTTCGGGGCGGACATCCTACGACTGTGGGTTTCTTCGACGGATTACCAACAGGACGTGCGGCTGTCGGATAATATCCTGCAGCAAACCGCGGAGGTATACCGAAAAATCCGCAATACGCTGCGCTTCTATCTCGGCAACTTGTCCGGGTTCGACCCGGCGAACGACCGCTTCGCGGCTTCGGAGCTGTCCGAGCTCGATCGGTTCGCGCTCATCCGCCTCGAGCGGATGAAGGAGAAGGTGTTGAACGCGTACGAAAATTACGAGTTCCACACCGTCTACCAAGCGGTGCATCATTTCCTCGCGGTGGAGATGAGCGCGTTCTATCTCGACATCATGAAGGACCGTCTGTACGCGGACGCGGCGGACAGCGTCGCCCGGAAGCAGACGCAATACGTGATGTACGAATCGCTCCTCGCGGTCACGCAGCTCGTCGCGCCGATCTTGCCGCACACGGCCGACGAAGTGTGGCGGTACATCCCGGGCGTCGAAGGCGCGACGGTGCAGACGACCGTCTTCTCCCCGGCGCGCACGGAGTTGTACGACGCGACGCTCGAGCGGAAGTGGGAAGCGTTGATCGACGTGCGCGACGAAGTGCTGAAGGCGCTCGAAGTCGCGCGCAAGGAGAAGCGCATCGGCAACAGCTTGAGCGCGCGCGTGACGTTATACCCGTCGACGAAGGAAACGGCGGAGCTGCTCGGCCGATTCGACGGAGAGCTGGAGAAGCTGTTTATCGTTTCCGAAGCGGCCGTCGTCGGCGGCGAGGCGCCGGCGGACGCCATGGCGTTGAAGGGGCTTGCGGTTAAGGTGGATCAGGCGAGCGGGGAGAAGTGCGAACGCTGCTGGATCGTCACGCCGGAGGTCGGCGCGAACGCCGAGCATCCGACGCTGTGCAACCGTTGCACGCACGTGATCAAACACATTAACGTCTTGTAAGGAGTGAGGGCATGGCGACGGCCGACAAGGTGCAACATCAAGTCGAACGGATCGCGGATCATCTGGAGCGGGTGCAGCTGGCGGAATACGTACAGCTGCTCAATTCTCCCCGGAAGCTGATCGTAAGCAACTTGATCGCGGGTACGGCCCGGGGGGTGGGCATCGCGATCGGCGTCACGATCTTCTCGGCGACGATCGTCTATGTACTTCGCCAGATCGGGGCGTTGGATTTGCCCATCATCGGGCATTACATCGCCGATCTGGTCGAGTCGGTGCAGGCGCATATGAGCGGCGGCGGCTTTTACTATTAGTAATAGCCGTCCGTCAGCTCATCGTCGTCCTCGCGGGCGTCGGGCTCGAGCAGTCCGAAGCCTTCGCCATGCTCCATATATTTTTGATACACGTCGTTCCGGACGAAGGTTACGTTATTGCCGTATATGTCGGTAGCTAAGAAGCTCTCGAGCGGCTCGACGTAACCTTCGTTTTCGTCCGACTCGATTTCCATATCGTTATAGTCGGTGTTGTCCCGGCCTTCCTGCATCGCCGGCGTGTTCGAGGTTCCCCAGCGCTCGACGATCTGCCATGCGTCCTCCCCGTCGAACTGCGTGGTGTCGTCATGGTCCATATCGGAACGCATCGCCGGGGCGAGGAACTTCTCCTCGAGCGGGCGCCGGAACGACGTATCGTCGTCGGGCACGTGCTTCACGCAATATTCGGCGGACGGCAGCGCCTGCAGACGTTCGAGCGGGATCGGCTCCCCGCATTTCAGACAACGGCCGTACGTGCCGGCGTCCATGCGGGCGAGGGCGGCTTCGGCCTTTTCCAACTGGTGTTCCCACAATTCGGCGAGCGCCAAATCTTTGCCCCGTTCAAACATCTCGCTGCCGATGTCGCCGGGATGGTTGTCGACGAGCGAGAGCTCGCCCAACTCGATGCCCATGGGCTCGTTCATGCCGAATTTATCGCTGCGTTCGAGGCGGCTTGCGATTTCGTCTCGTTCGCGAGTGAGATCGCCACGCAATTTTTCGATTTGCGTCGGTTGCAAATGCTTCATGGCTGCGGTCTCCTTCTCCTCGGTAGTAACGTTATGGTTTGCGGGGAGGGAACGTTTTACGAGCGGCAAATGCTAGGCGGACTGCTACATTCGTGGACGTTCTGGGGAATGCTATGGTACAATGACGGTTGGAATTCGACGATTCCGACAGGAGGTTCGGACTTTGATCTACTGGTTGATTGCGCTCGTCGTGTTACTGCTCGATCAATGGTCCAAGTGGCTCGTCGCCACGCGAATGGACCTTGGACAAGTCATCCCGGTGCTGGGCGACTTCTTTATGCTGACGTCTCACCGGAACCGCGGCGCGGCTTGGGGGATCTTGCAAGGCCAACGATGGTTCTTCGTCGTCGTCACGATCGTCGTCGTGATCGGCATCGTGTATTATTTGGTGCGTACGATTCGCGAAGGGCGACGGCTGATGCCGCTCGCGCTGTCGCTGCTGCTCGGCGGCGCGCTCGGGAACTTCATCGACCGCGTCCGGATGGGCGAGGTCGTCGACTTCTTTCACTTCGTCTTCGACTTCCGCGCCATCGGCATCAATTTCGTGTACGATTTCCCGATTTTTAACGTAGCGGATGCGGGCATCAGCGTGGGCATCGCGCTCATCTTCGTGGACACCTTGTTGGAAGCGCGCCGCGAGAAACGGAGGTTAGCCCATGATTCCGTCAACGGATGATATCGAAACGTTCGGCATCGAGATCGGATCGGACGAGGCGGGACAGCGGATCGACAAGCTGTTGGCCGACGCGCTCGAAGACGTCTCGCGGTCGCAGCTGCAGGATTGGATTCGAGACGGGCATGTGCTCGTGAACGGCGCCGCGGTAAAGCCGAATTATAAGGTAGCGGTTAGCGACGAAGTCGTCGTCCGCCCGCCCGATCCGGCGCCGACCGAGCTCGTGCCGGAGAACATCCCGTTGGATGTCGTCTACGAGGACGGCGACGTCATCGTCGTGAACAAGCCGCGGGGCATGGTAGTCCATCCCGCCGTCGGGCATCCGAGCGGAACGCTTGTGAACGCCTTGATGTATCATTGTAAGGATTTATCGGGCATCAACGGCGAAATTCGCCCGGGGATCGTGCACCGGATCGACAAGGACACTTCCGGTCTGCTGATGGCGGCGAAGAACGACGTCGCCCATACGTCGCTCGCCGCGCAGCTCAAGGAGCACTCCGTGACGAGACGGTATGTCGCCGTCGTACACGGCGTGCTGGAGCACGACCAAGGCACGGTGGACGCGCCGATCGGACGGGATCCGCAGGATCGGAAGCTGTTCACGGTAACCGACAAGGGCGCGCGTCATGCGGTGACCCACTTCGTGGTAACCGAGCGGTTTCCGGAATTCACGGTGCTCGAGCTGCTGTTGGAAACCGGACGCACGCATCAGATTCGCGTCCACATGAAGTTCATCGGACACCCGTTGGTCGGAGACCCGGTGTACGGCCGATCCAAGGGACGGGCGATGGAAGTGCCGGGACAAGCTTTGCATGCAGCCGTTCTCGGCTTTACCCATCCGCGAACGGGCGAACGTCTCACGTTCGAGGCGCCGCTGCCGAGCGAGATGCAGTCGTTCATCGAGCAGTTACGTTTAATGTAGATTCTCAATATTTACATATCTAGGAGGGCTTTTTCGCATGGATACGATGGAAATTATTAACTTTATCAAGAACAGCAAGAAAGTAACGCCGGTGAAGGTATACTTCAAGGGCTCGATCGCTTCCGGCGAGCGCGGCAACGTGAAAGTATTCGACTTCGGCGAAGGCGGCGGCGTCTTGTTCGGCGACTTGGCGGAAGTGCATCCGCTGCTCGAGGCGAACGCTTCGACGATCGAATATTACGAGATCGAAAACGACCGCCGCAACTCGGCGATTCCGTTGCTCGACACGAAAAACATTAACGCTCGCATCGAGCCGGGCGCGATCATCCGCGACATGGTCACGATCGGCGACAACGCCGTCATCATGATGGGCGCGTTGCTCAACATCGGCGTCGTCGTCGGCGAAGGCACGATGATCGACATGAACGCGACGCTCGGCGGCCGCGTCCAAGTCGGCAAGATGTGCCATGTCGGCGCGGGCTCCGTCCTCGCGGGCGTCATCGAGCCGCCGTCCGCGCAGCCGGTCGTCATCGAAGACGACGTCATGATCGGCGCGAACGCGGTCATTCTTGAAGGCGTGCGCGTCGGCGCGGGCGCCGTCGTCGCCGCAGGCGCCGTCGTCGTCGAAGACGTACCGGCGAACGCGGTCGTCGCGGGCGTGCCTGCTCGCATCATCAAGATGGTCGACGACAAGACGAAATCGAAGACGGAAATCATTAAAGAGCTTCGGAACCTGAAATAATGAGCGGGGCGACGACGGCAGGCGAGCTCGATCTGATCGCCATCCGCAGAGCGCTGCACCGCATTCCGGAGCCGGGCTTCGAGGAGTACAAGACGCAGCGATTCGTGTTGGACGTCATCGGCCGGTTTCCGTCGGAGCGCATCGAGGTCAAGACGTGGCGCACCGGCGTGCTCGTTCGCGTGAAGGGCCGCGTCGGCGCGCGCTGCATCGGCTACCGCACGGACATGGACGGGCTCGCGATCGAGGAGGATACGACGTATCCTTTCCGCTCCGAGCATCCGGGCTTCATGCACGCCTGCGGCCACGACGTCCATATGTCGATCGCCCTCGGGCTGCTCGCGAACGTGGTCGAGTCGCCCGTGGACGACGATGTCCTCGTCGTCTTCCAGCCGGCGGAAGAAGGGCCCGGCGGCGCCAAGCCGATGCTCGAGAGCGAAGAGTTTCGCGCATGGAAGCCGGATACGATGCTGGCGTTGCATATCGCGCCGGAATATCCGGTCGGTACGATCGCTACGCGTCCCGGCACGCTGTTCGCGAACACGTCCGAGCTGTTCATCGATCTGAAGGGCGTCGGCGGTCATGCGGCGTTCCCGCATCGGACGAACGATACGATCGTCGCGGCGGCTTCGCTGATCCTGCAGCTGCAGACGATCGTATCGCGCAACGTAAACCCGTTGGAATCGGCGGTCGTGACGCTCGGGGTCATTCAAGGCGGGACGCGGCAAAACATCATCGCCGAGAACGTCCGACTCGAAGGGACGATCCGAACGTTGTCGGAGGGCTCGATGCCGGCGGTGAAGGCGCGGATCGAAGCGTTATTGGCCGGCCTTGAGGCCGGATTCGGGGTCGCGGCGAAACTGGATTACGGTTCGAATTATTTTCAAGTGTTTAACCACGAGGCGGTGACGGCTTCGTTCATGCGGTGGGTTCGGGAAGAGATGCCGGACGTGCGCTTGATCGAATGCGACGCGGCGATGACGGGAGAGGACTTCGGGTATTTCTTGAAGGACATTCCCGGGTTCATGTTTTGGCTCGGCGTCGACACGCCTTACGGGCTGCATCATGCGAAGATCGAACCGAGCGAGGAAGCGATCGGCGTGGCGGTGCGCTTGATGAGCTCTTATATTCGGAAAATGGGAACCTCCGCGCGATCTTAGGATCGCGTCGGAGGTTTTTTCGAGGGCGGGGGAGAGGCGGGTATTCCTTCGGAGAGTCCTTAGCAGCGTTATCCCCGTGGCTCAGCAAGGAGGGGGGTGGTATCTCCCACGTAAGTCCTTAGCAGCGTTATCCCGTCAGGTCAGAAAGCGGAGGCGGAATAGCGCACAATTTGATACTATACCCGGTGATAGCGTCATATTTGAGCTTATTACTAAGGGGACGGTGGAAGGGAGGCGGGTGAACCGAAGAACGGAGTGCGAAAAGGTGTGCGGGGAGAGCGGAATAGTGCACAATTTGATCCTATACCCGGTGATAGCGTCATTTTTGAGCTTATTGCTAAGGGGACGGCGGAGGGGAGGCGGGCGAGCCCAAGTATGGAGCGCGACGAGGTATGCGGGGGAGGTGGAATAGTGGACAATTTGATCTTATTTTCGGGAATAACGTCATATTTGAGCTTACCATAAGATCAGTAAAAAAGTGTGTAGAATCCTACTGACCTTTTTACTGAGCCGATGGGATAACGCTGCTAAGAAGCGCGGGGAGAGGAACCCCTCCCCGCTGCTGAGCCGATGGGATAACGCTCCTAAGAGACGTCAGGAGGACGACAGCCCGTCGGCGAAGCGCTCGATCCGATCCAACGCGGCGGCGAGCGTCTCCATCGAGCATGCATACGACAGTCGCACATATCCCTCGCCGAGCGGCGTGAAGGCGCTGCCCGGCACGACGGCGACGCGCTGCTCGTCGAGCAGACGGTAAGCGAACGACGTCGAGTCGAGGCCGAATTTCCGCACGGACGGGAAAATGTAAAACGCGCCTTCGGGTTTCGCGACGTCGAAGCTGGCCGCGACGAGCCGCGCGTACGCGTAGTCGCGGCGGGCGACATACGCCTCCCGCATCGGGAGGGCGTCGTCGATGCCGGCGGTGAGCGCCTCGAGCGCCGCGTATTGGCTCACCGACGCCGCGCAGGTGACGTTGTACTGCAGCACCTTCACCATGTGCTGCGTGATCGCCGCCGGCGCGAACGTGAAGCCGATGCGCCAGCCGGTCATCGAATGCGACTTCGACAGCCCGTTCACGACGATCGTCCGCTCCCGCATGCCTGGATACGAGGCGATGGAGGCGTGGGGACGATCGTATACGAGCTCGCTGTAAATTTCGTCGGAGATGACGAACAGATCCCGGCGCGACAGCAGCTCGGCCAGCGCCGACAGCTCGTCCGGCGCCAGCGCGGCGCCCGTCGGATTGGACGGCGACGCGAGAATGACGCAGCGCGTCCGCTCGGTGAGCGCCGGCTCGAGCTTCTCGGCGGTCAGCTTGAAGCCGCTGTCCGTTACGTCGACGTACACGGGGATGGCTCCGCACAGCCGGATGAGCGGCTCATAGCCGGGGTATACGGGGCCGGGGAGCACGACCTCGACGCCGGGCTCGAGAATCGTCCGCAGCGCCATGTCGATCGCCTGGCTGGCCCCGACGGTAACGAGCGTCTCGTCCGACCCGCGATACTCTAAGCCGTATTTCGATCGAACGAAAGCGGCGGCGGCGTCTCGCAGCTCCGGCAGGCCGGCGTTCGGCGTATACACGGTCTTCCCGTCCCGAGCGGCCCGGGCGGCCGCCTCGACGATATGCGGGGGCGTCGGGAAATCCGGCTGACCGATCGTCAGCGAGAAGACGTCCTTATATTGGGCGACCCGGTTCGCCATCTGGCGAATGCCGGAAATCGCGATGCCGCGAATGTCGCCGCGAATCAAATGTTCTACCATGAATCGACACCTGCCTACATAAAGTAACAACATCATAGCATAAAATGGGTTGACTTGAACGCCGCATCATGTCATAATTCTTTCTAATCGAATAAGCACCTTTAAGGACAGTCCCGTGAGGCTGGCAAGGTGAACGATATTGCGACGAAGAAGCCGAAGGCGGTACTTCGCGGCCCGTGTGCGCACGGATTCCGCGGCGAGCCCTGGAGGTATGTCTTCCTGCGCGCAACAGCGTCTCCTTACCGGACCCGGTAAGGAGATTTTTTTATATGCCTGAGCGAAGGGGCGTGGGAACGTTGGCGGAGACGAAGACGCTTTTGATGGACGAAACGGCGGTAAGGCGGGCGCTGACCCGCATCGCGCACGAGATTTTGGAAAAAAATAAGGGCGTTGATAATTGTACGTTCATCGGCATCCGAACGCGAGGCATCTATCTGGCGCACCGCATCTCGCAAAAGATCGCCGAAATCGAAGGGCAGCGGGTGCCGGTCGGCGACATCGACATCACGAACTTTCGAGACGACGTCGGCGGCGCCCCCTCGAAGCGGACGGACGACCCTTCGATCGATCCCGCGCTCGTCGTCGGACGCAAGATCGTCTTGGTCGACGACGTGCTCTACACCGGACGCACGGTCCGCGCGGCGATGGACGCCTTGATTCGCGGCGGACGGCCGCAGATGATCCAACTCGCGGTGCTCGTCGACCGAGGCCATCGCGAGCTGCCGATCCGGCCCGACTACGTCGGCAAGAACGTGCCGACCGCGAAGCTGGAGTCGATCGACGTCAGCCTCCTCGAGGTCGACGGCAAGGACGAAGTGACGATTACCGGCAAACGGGGGGACGGCGAATGACGACGACGGCGGTAAAGTCGAGGCACTTGATCGGGTTGAAGGGAATGCCCAAGTCCGAGATCGAGGCGATCTTGGATCGGGCGGGGTATTGGGAAGCGCAGCCGGTCGCGGCGTCGAGCGCGCTGAGCGGGAAGTTCGTGGCGAACATGTTTTTCGAAAACAGCACGCGGACGCGCTTCTCGTTCGAGGTCGCGGAGAAGCGGCTCGGCGCGGAGGTGCTCAACTTCGCCGCGGCGGCGTCGAGCGTCCAGAAGGGCGAGTCGATCTACGATACGGTGAAGACGCTCGAGTCGATGGGCATTCACGGCGGCGTCGTCCGCATTAAGGCGGTAGGCGTAATGCAGGAGCTCGCGGAACGCATCAAGGCGCCGCTCATCAACGCCGGCGACGGCAACAACGAGCATCCGACGCAGGCGCTGCTCGACTTATACACGATGCGCAAGCACTTCGGCGCGATCGAAGGGTTGACGGTGTCGATCGTGGGCGACATCCGACACTCGCGCGTGGCGCGCTCGAACTTGTGGGCGCTGCGGGAGATGGGCGCGAGCGTGCGGTTTTGCGCGCCGGACAATATGCGCGCGACGGAGCTTGCGGAGTACGCGCCTTACGTCGGCATCGACGATGCGCTGCAATCGGACGTCGTCATGATGCTGCGAGTACAGCTCGAGCGCCATGAAGGCGGACTGTTCGGCTCGGCGGAGGAATACCGCGCGGCTTACGGGCTTACCGAGGAGCGCGCCGGGCGGATGGCGCCGCACGCGATCATCATGCACCCGGCGCCGGTCAACCGGGACGTCGAGATCGACGACGCGCTCGTGGAGTGCGGGAAGTCGAAAATTTTCGAACAGATGGCGAACGGCGTTCCGATCCGCATGGCGGTGCTGGAGCGGGCGTTGTTGGGATAATCGAAAACCGAAGGGAGAATTGCCGGAATGGGGATATGGATCGTTAACGGTCGAACGGCCGAAGGAGAGAAAATCGCGGTGCTCGCGGAAAACGGCGTCATCGTCGACATCGTTCGCGGCGACGCGGCGGATGCCGTAACGACGGACGGCCGCGAAGTCGTAGACGCAGGCGGGAGGCTCCTCACGGCGGGCCTGATCGATATGCACGTACATTTTCGCGAGCCGGGGTTCGAATATAAGGAAGACATCGAGACCGGGTCGAGGTCGGCGGCCAAAGGCGGCTTCACGACGGTCGCCTGCATGCCGAACACGCGGCCGGTGCTCGACAAGGCGGAAACGGTGGCGAAGGTCGTCGCGCGAGGCGAAAGCGTAGGTCTCACTCGCGTGCTGCCGTACGGCTGCATCTCGATCGGCGAGCTCGGCCGCGAGCTGGCGGATTACGAGGCGCTGCGGGACGCGGGCGCGATCGGCTTCACGGACGACGGCGTCGGCGTACAGAGCGCCGGTATGATGAAGGAAGCGATGCGGCGGGCGGCCGCGCTCGGCATGCCGATCATCGCGCATTGCGAGGACGACACGCTGCTTCCGGGCGGGGCGGCCTTTAGCGTTGGGGAATTCGTCAAGAAGCACGGACTGCCGGGCATCCCGAACGAATCCGAAGCGATTCACGTCGGACGGGACATTTTGCTCGCGGAAGCGACGGGCGTCCACTACCACGTGTGCCATGTCTCTACGGAGCAGTCGGCGCGGCTCATCCGCCTCGGCAAGCAGGTCGGCGTCAACGTGACCGCCGAGGTATGCCCGCATCATCTGCTGCTGAGCGACGAGGACATTCCGAACGCGACGGACGCGAATTGGAAAATGAATCCGCCGCTCCGTTCCCCGCGCGACGTCGAAGCGATGATCGCCGCGGTCGAAGACGGGACGATCGACATCTTCGTCACGGATCACGCGCCGCACAGCGAGGAAGAGAAGGCGCGGGGCGTCGAACGGGCGCCGTTCGGCATCGTCGGTCTCGAGACCGCGTTCCCGTTGCTGTATACGAAATTCGTCGCGACGGGGCGTTGGACGCTGCCGTTCGTGCTCGAGCGGCTGACAAGCCGTCCGGCGCAGCTGTTCGGGCTGCCGACCGGGAAGTTGGAAATCGGCGCTCCCGCGGATCTTACGATCATCGATCTCGAGGAAGAACGCAAGGTCGATCCGGCGACGTTCGCGAGCAAGGGCAAAAACACCCCGTTCGCGGGATGGCATTTGAAAGGCTGGCCGAAGCTCACAATGCTCGGCGGCGACATAGTATGGTCAGAGCTAGCGGAAAAGGGGAGTGACGAGTTTGTTAGCTAAGTTGTACCTAGAGGACGGAACGCTGTTCGAAGGCACCTCGTTCGGGGGAGAAGGCGGACAAGTCGGCGAGGTCGTTTTCAATACGGGCATTACGGGATATCAAGAGGTACTGAGCGACCCGTCCTACTGCGGACAAATCGTCACGATGACGTTCCCGCTTATCGGCAACTACGGCATTACGCGCGACGACTTCGAGGCGGTGCGCCCGTTCGTGCACGGCTTCGTCGTGCGCCGGCACGAAGAGGTGCCGAGCAACTGGCGCGCGCAATACTCGCTCGGCGACTTGCTGAAGGAGTACGGCATCGTCGGCATCAGCGACATCGACACGCGCATGCTGACGCGCAAGCTGCGCAGCTACGGCACGATGAAAGGCATTATCGCGACGGGCGACGTCCGCGTGGAGGAGCTGCGCGAGCGGCTACTTGCGAACGATCTGCTGCGCGACCAAGTGTCCCGCGTGTCGACGAAGAGCGTGTACAACTCGCCGGGCAAGGACCAGCGCATCGTGCTGATGGACTTCGGCTCGAAGAGCGGCATTTTGCGCGACTTGACGCGCCGCGACTGCGACGTCGTCGTCGTGCCGCACGACGCGACCGCGGAGCAAATTCTCCGCCTTCGCCCGGACGGCGTCCTGCTGTCCAACGGACCGGGGGACCCGAAGGACGTGCCGCACGCGGTGGAAACCGTGAAGGCGCTGCTCGGCAAGCTGCCGATCTTCGGCATCTGCCTCGGCCATCAGCTGTTCGCGCTCGCTTGCGGAGCGGACACCGAGAAGCTGAAGTTCGGCCATCGCGGGGGCAACCACCCGGTGAAGGACCTCGAGTCCGGACGCTGCTACATCACGTCGCAAAACCATGGCTACACGGTGAAAGAAGCGTCGCTCGCGGGCACGGGATTAGTGAAGACGCATATCAACAATAACGACGGCACGATCGAAGGGCTGAAGCATGAGAGCCTGCCGGCCTTTTCGGTACAGTATCATCCGGAAGCGTCGCCGGGACCGTTCGATTCGAGCTACTTGTTCGACGATTTTCTTACGATGGTACGGAAGTTCCAATCGGAGCGTCCGAAGACAGCGCGACAAACCGAGCTTGAATTGCTCGCACGGGGGGTGTGACGGGAATGCCGAAAAACGAAAAGCTGAAGAAAATCTTGGTCATCGGCTCCGGTCCGATCGTGATCGGGCAAGCGGCGGAATTCGACTACGCCGGCACGCAGGCGTGCCAGGCGCTGAAAGAAGAAGGCTATGAGGTCGTCCTCATCAACAGCAACCCGGCGACGATCATGACGGATACGAACATGGCGGACCGCGTCTACATCGAGCCGATCACGCTCGAGTTCGTCTCCAGCATTATCCGCAAGGAGCGTCCGGACGGCTTGCTGCCGACGCTCGGGGGCCAGACGGGCCTCAACATGGCCGTCGAGCTCGCGAAAGCCGGCGTGCTCGAGAAGGAAGGCGTGAAGCTGCTCGGTACGCAGCTGACGGCGATCGAGAAGGCGGAAGACCGCGACTTGTTCCGGGATCTGATGCGCGAGCTCGAGCAGCCGGTACCGGAGAGCGTCATCGTGACGACGGTGCCGCAGGCGGTCGACTTCGCGAGCGAGATCGGCTACCCGATCATCGTGCGCCCGGCGTACACGCTCGGCGGCACGGGCGGCGGCATCTGCCAGACGGAGGAAGAGCTGGTCGAGATCGTCTCCTCGGGTCTTCGTTACTCGCCGATCGGCCAGTGCCTCGTCGAGAAGAGCATCGCCGGCATGAAGGAAGTCGAATACGAAGTCATGCGGGACGCGAACGATAACTGCATCGTCGTGTGCAACATGGAAAACTTCGACCCGGTCGGCGTTCACACGGGCGACAGCATCGTCGTGGCGCCGAGCCAAACGCTGTCCGACCGCGAATATCAGATGCTCCGCACGGCATCGCTGCGCATCATCCGCGCGCTGAACATCGAAGGCGGCTGCAACGTGCAGTTCGCGCTTGACCCGCATTCGTATCAATATTACGTCATCGAAGTGAACCCTCGCGTCAGCCGTTCCTCGGCGCTCGCATCGAAGGCGACGGGCTACCCGATCGCGAAGATGGCCGCGAAGATCGCAGTCGGCTACACGCTGGATGAGCTCGTCAACCCGGTCACGGGGCAGACGTACGCTTGCTTCGAGCCGACGCTCGACTACATCGTGTCCAAGATTCCGCGCTGGCCGTTCGATAAGTTCATCCACGCGAACCGCAAGCTCGGCACGCAGATGAAGGCGACAGGCGAAGTGATGGCGATCGGCCGCACGTTCGAAGAGTCGATCCATAAAGCGGTCCGCTCGCTCGAAATCGGCGTACACCGCTTGTTCCTGAAGGACGCGGTAACGCTTGACGACGAGACGTTGAAGCAGCGGCTCGCGAAGCCGGACGACGAGCGTCTGTTCCTGATCGCCGAGGCGTTCCGCCGCGGCTGGGATTTGCTCGATCTGCAGGATCTGACGAAGGTCGATTGGTGGTTCCTGCGCGGCATCCAATCGATCGTCGGCTTCGAGAATCGTCTTCGCGTCGAAGCGCTGACGCCGGAGCTGCTGAAGGCCGCGAAGCGCAAAGGCTTCACCGACCGCGCGATCGCCGAGCTGCGCAAGGAAGGCGGGCATTCGGACTATACGGTCGAATCCGACATCCGCGCGCTGCGCTTCCAGCAAGGGCTGAAGCCGGTATATAAGATGGTAGACACGTGCGCCGCCGAGTTCGAAGCGTCGACGCCATACTACTACTCGACCTACGAGACGGAAAACGAAGTGATCGCTTCCGACAAGCCGAAGGTCGTCGTGCTCGGCTCCGGTCCGATCCGGATCGGCCAAGGCATCGAGTTCGACTACTCGACCGTGCACGCGGTGTGGGCGATCCAAGACGCCGGCTATGAAGCGGTCATCATCAACAACAACCCGGAGACGGTGTCGACGGACTTCAACACGTCCGATCGTCTGTACTTCGAGCCGCTGTTCTTCGAGGATGTCATGAACGTCATCGAGCAGGAGCAGCCGATCGGCGTCATCGTGCAGTTCGGCGGTCAGACGGCGATTAACCTGGCGGGTCCGCTCGCTCGCGCCGGCGTCCGCATCCTCGGCTCCGACCTCGAGTCGATCGACTCCGCGGAAGATCGCAAGAAGTTCGAAGCGCTGCTTCGTTCGCTCGACATCGCGCAGCCTCCGGGCAGTACGGTCATCTCGATCGACGAGGCGGCCGGCACGGCGGCGAAGCTCGGCTATCCGGTGCTCGTGCGCCCGTCGTACGTCCTCGGCGGACGCGCGATGGAGATCGTCTACAGCGAAGACGAGCTGCTCGGCTACATGGTCGAAGCGGTGAAGGTAAACCCGGAGCATCCGGTCCTGATCGACCGATACATGCTCGGCAAGGAAGTCGAAGTCGACGCGATCTGCGACGGCGAGACGGTGCTCGTGCCGGGCATCATGGAGCATATCGAGCGCGCGGGCGTTCACTCCGGCGACTCGATCGCGGTGTACCCGCCGCAGACGCTGTCCGCGGAAATCAAAGCGCAAATCGTCGAAATGACGACTTCGATCGCGAAGGCTTTGAACGTCGTCGGCCTCGTGAACATCCAGTTCGTTATCTATAAGGGCAAGATTTATATCATCGAAGTGAATCCGCGCTCGTCGCGCACGGTGCCGTTCCTTAGCAAGGTAACGGGCGTGCCGATGGCGAACGTGGCGACGAAGGTCATCCTCGGCGCGAAGCTGAAGGATCTCGGCTTCAACAACGGCCTGTGGGCGGAAGACGACAACGTCTCGGTGAAGGTGCCGGTGTTCTCGTTCGCGAAGCTGCGCCGCGTCGACACGACGCTCGGGCCGGAGATGAAGTCGACGGGCGAGGTCATGGGCCGCGACCGCAACTTCTCGAAGGCGTTGTATAAGGGCTTGATCGGCTCGGGAATGAAAATTCCGATGTCCGGCAACATTATCGCGACGATCGCCGACAAGGACAAGGACGACGCGGTCGACGTGTTCCGCGGCTTCGTCGAGCTGGGCTACCGCATCTATGCGACGGGCGGCACGGCGCAGACGCTGACCGACGCCGGCATGCCGGTCGACCATGTGCATAAGCTGAGCGAGGGCAGCCCGAACATCCTCGACATGATCCGCACCGGAGACGCGCAGTTCGTCGTCAATACGCTGACGAAGGGCAAAGCGCCGGAACGCGACGGCTTCCGGATTCGCCGCGAAGCGGTCGAGAACGGCGTCGTCTGCATGACGTCGCTCGATACGGTTCGCGCGCTGCTCAACATGCTGCAGGCGATCAACTTCTCGTCCGAAAGCATGCCGGGCTTCGTCAGCTCCGGCAGCTTCTCGAAGGCGTCGAAGTCGGCGCTGGAGCCGGTGAAGTGATGCGGATATCTGCCGCGGGGCGGGACACGCATCCGATCATGGTCGCGCTGGACGTTCCCGGCGCGGACGAAGCGCTCGCGCTGGCGGCGCGCTTCGAGGGCATTCCCGTATGGATGAAGGTCGGGATGGAGCTGTATTACGCGGCCGGCCCCGACCTCGTCCGCCGGCTGAAGGCGCAAGGTCATCGCATCTTCCTCGACCTGAAGTTTCACGACATCCCGAACACGGTGCGGGGCGCGGCGCGGTCGGCGACGCGCCTCGGCGTCGACATGTTCAACGTTCACGCCGCGGGCGGGTCCGCGATGATGCGGGCGGCGCTGGAGGGCGCGCTCGAGGCAAGCGCCGGCTCCGGCGATGAGACGCCGCTTGTCATCGCGGTGACGCAGCTGACGTCCACGAGCGAGGAGACGATGCGCCGCGAAATCGGCATCGACGCGCCTCTCGCCGACGTCGTCTTGAAGTATGCGCGGCTTGCGAAGGACGCCGGCTTGCACGGCGTCGTCTCCTCCGCGCAGGAGGCCGCCGCGGTGAAGGCGGCGTGCGGCGCCGGCTTCGTCACGGTGACGCCGGGCATCCGGCCTTTAGGCGCCGACGTCGCCGATCAGGCGCGCGTCATGACGCCCGCCGATGCGCTCGCGAACGGGGCGGATTACCTCGTGATCGGGCGGCCGATCACGGCGGCGAACGATCCCCGCGAGGCGCTGGAGCGCATCGTGCGGGAGATCGGCAACGGGAACGCAGCACAACAGTAGAGGAGGACGAAGCACGTGAGCAAGCTGGAACAGGACATCGCCTCGGCGCTCTTGTCGATCGGCGCCGTCTCGCTGCGGCCTCAGGAGCCGTACACATGGACGAGCGGCATCCGCTCGCCGATCTATTGCGACAACCGGCTGACGATGTCGCATCCGAACGTCCGCGAAAGAATCGCGAACGGCTTCGCGGCGCTCATTCAGGAGTATTATCCGGAGGCCGACGTCGTCGCCGGGACGGCGACCGCCGGCATTCCGCATGCGGCGTGGGTCGCGCAGAAGCTTGGCCTGCCGATGATTTACGTCCGGGACAAGGCGAAGGGGCACGGGAAGCAAAACCTGATCGAAGGTCAGCTGGCTCCGGGACAGAAGGTCGTCGTCATCGAGGACTTGATCTCGACCGGGGGCAGCTCGCTGAAGGCCGCGCAGGCGGTGAACGAAGCGGGTGGACAAGCGCTCGCGGTGCTCGCGATTTTCTCGTATCAGTTCGAGAAGGCGGAGGAAGCGTTCCGCGCCGGCGGCATCCCTCTCCGGACGCTGTCGAACTATACGGCGCTCATCGAAGAAGCGCTCCGCGCGAACCGGATTCGTCCCGAGGACGTCGCCGCTTTGTCCGCGTGGAGACTGCAGCCGGAGACGTATTACGCGCAATAAATTTTGGATGGGCCCCGCCAGCGACGGCGGGGCCTTTTTTTGCGTTCGTGTGACGTTCCTCACATCCGAAGGCGCGCCCGAAAGGTACGATAAAGTCAGAAGAAACAAGGAGGCGTTCTTATGAAGAATACCTTGATCGAGAGACAAAAGGAACTTGCGGCGCTGCTGGATAAGATGAAGCCGTTCGAGAAGGAGACGATCGTGCGGTGCGCGGAGGACGCGCGCGCCCGCTTGACGGAAGTGAAGCCGATCGTGGCGGACGTCGTCGAGGCGCTCGAACAGCTGCGCAAGTGGGAAAACGACAATTGGTATCAAGCGGCGCACGCCTACAGCATAGAAGCGCTCGTTCCGCATACGGATGCGCTGTTCGACGACGCGGAGGAAGCCGAGGTGCTTGCGCTCTGGTTCGCCCGCGCGTATCTCGCGAAGATGGAGCTGATGCCGGAGGCGGCGCGGTGGGAAGAGCTGCAAGACGCCCGCGCGCTGCTGCTGCAGGCGGGCAAGGCGCTCGGCGATTTCCTGCGGCGCGAGGCCGAGCTGCCGGAGCCGGCGGGCGTGTAACGCGCCCGGAAGGCTCGCAAGGGCACCCTCTTCAGCGGTTCATATTACAACAAGATCGAAAGGGACGATGACCAATGAGATACAACGTTCGCGGCAAACAAACGACGATCACCCCAGCTCTGCAGGAGTATGTCGAACGCAAGATCGGACCGATCGAAGAGTGGTTCGGCGTCGAGAAACGGGAGGCGGCCCAAGCGCATGTGCTGCTGAGCGTCGAAGGGCAAGGCGCCGTTCATCGGGCCGAAGTGACGATCGCGCTGCCGGGCGTCGAGCTGCGCGCCGAGGTGAAGGGCGGAGATATGTACGCTGCGATCGACGAGGTCGTCGAAAAGCTGGAGCGTCAGGTGCGCCGGCATAAGACGAAGCTCGATCGCGCGCTACGCCATCGCGGCGGCTTGCGGCAGGCGGTGCAGGCGGCGGCGGACGCGGCGTTCGCCGACGTCGCGACCGCGGACCCGGCGGACGAAGCCGCGGCGCCGTTCCCGATCCGACGGACGAAGCGGCTCGATCTGAAACCGATCGACGTCGAGGAAGCGATCTTGCAGATGAATCTGCTCGACCATCAGTTCTATATGTTCCTGAACCGCGAGACGAACGACACCGAGCTCGTCTATCGGCGGAACGACGGCACGTACGGCTGGTTGACGCGCTGATCGATTGGAGGAGACCCGGGGAACCGGGTCTTTTTTGCGCATGAGTGCGCATCGCGTCGGGCGGTCGGGGGTTTGACCCGAAGCGGGTCAGCGGCGCCGGACGGCCGTGGGCGTGGCCCGTTTCGGGTCAGGAGACGGTGCGAGTCGTGCCGTGGTGATCCGAAACGGGCTGGCGGCGTCGAGCGGCCGTGGGCTTGACCCGGATCGGGTCAGGAGACGGCGCGCGGTTGGCCGTGGTGACCCGAAACGGGCCAGCGGCGCCGGACGGCCGTGGGCTTGGCCCGGAACGGGTCAGGGGGCAGCGTGTGGAGTGCCGGCGGCTTGGCCCGGATCGGGTCAGGGGGCAGCGTGAGGAGTGCCGTGGTGACCCGAAACGGGCTGGCGGCGTCGAGCGGCCGTGGGCGTGGCCCGGAACGGGTCAGGAGACGGCGCGGGGCGAGCCGAGGTGACCCGGATTGGGCTAACGGCGCCGAGCGGCCGTGGGCTTGGCCCGGAACGGGTCAGGAGGCGGCGGGAGTCGTGCCGTGGTGACCCGAAACGGGCTGGCGGCGTCGAGCGGCCGGCGGCTTTGCCCGGAACGGGTCAGGAGACGGCGCGGGGCGGTCCGAGGTGACCCGAAACGGGCTAGCGGCGCCGGACGGCCGTGGGCGTGGCCCGTTTCGGGTCAGGAGGCGGTGCGAGTCGTGCCGTGGTGACCCGAAACGGGCCAGCGGCGCCGAGCGGCCGTCGGCTTGGCCCGGAACGGGTCAGGAGGCGGCGGGAGTCGTGCCGTGGTGACCCGAAACGGGCTGGCGGCGTCGAGCGGCCGGCGGCTTTGCCCGGAACGGGTCAGGAGACGGCGCGGGGCGGTCCGAGGTGACCCGAAACGGGCTAGCGGCGCCGGACGGCCGTGGGCGTGGCCCGTTTCGGGTCAGGAGGCGGTGCGAGTCGTGCCGTGGTGACCCGAAACGGGCCAGCGGCGCCGAGCGGCCGTCGGCTTGGCCCGGATCGGGTCAGGAGGCGACGGGAGGCGGTCCGTGGTGACCCGAAGCGGGCTGGCGGCATGGGCGTACCGTCGGCTTGGCCTTGATCGGGTCAGGAGACGGCGCGGGGCGGTCCGAGGTGACCCGAAACGGGCTAGCGGCGCCGGACGGCCGTGGGCGTGGCCCGTTTCGGGTCAGGAGGCGGTGCGAGTCGTGCCGTGGTGACCCGAAACGGGCCAGCGGCGCCGAGCGGCCGTCGGCTTGGCCCGGATCGGGTCAGGAGACGGCGCGGGGCGAGCCGTGGTGACCCGAAACGGGCCAGCGGGGCCGAACGGCCGGCGGTTTGACTCGTTTCGGGTCAGGAGACGGCGCGGGGCGAGCCGTGGTGACCCGAAGCGGGCCAGCGTCGCCGAACGGCCGGCGACGGAACGAAAAAAGACCCGCCTCCGACGAACCCCGGGTTCGCTTCGGCAGGTCAAGCGGAGGGCCGGCGTTCGAGCCCGGCGATTAAGCCGTATACTCGTCCAGCAAGCCGCAGAAGGCGAGATCGGTATCGAGCGGGCGGAAAGCGTCGTCCGTCGGATCGAGGCCGCCGGCTTCCGCCAACGCGAAACCGAAGTCGAAGCAAAATTCGTTCCGAAGCAACTCGGCTCTTGTGATTGTCGTCGTCGTGCGTTCCATAACGATCATCTCCTTGTTGGTATGGTTTTAGTATAAGCCATCGGCGCCCCACAGTATGTGATTGTTTTCACAAGCGACCGTACAACTTTCCCTCCCGATCGGGAGGGGGAGATCAGATGCGGCAGATGTCTACGGGGCAATTTTCGCAATGGCAAATGTCCTTCAAATACTGCAAATCGTGAATGACGATGTACCCGTTATCGTTCGAGACGACGTTCGCGTTCTTTAAATCCGCCAGCATCCGGTTGACGCTTTCTCTCGTCGCTCCGATCATGTCGGCGAGCTCGGTGTTCGTCAGCTTCTTGCCGATCAGCACGGCGCCGTCCTTCCGCTTCTCGCCGTACGTGTTATGCAGCCGGATGAGCGTCGAACAGAGCGCGCCGGGCTTGCCGAACATCATGAGGTCGCGGAATTTCGTCTGCGTCATGCGGTGAATGAGTCCCATCCATTTCATGAATTCGACGGCCAAGTCCCCGTGCTGCCATAAGAGCACTTCAAGGTCTTTCTTCTGAATGACGCCCACGGCGGACGCTTCCGCCACTTCGGCGTTGAAGCCTTGCGTGGAATCTTGATACGGATCCACCTGCCCGAACATGTCGCCGTCTTGGTACATGTACAATATGAAATGGCGTCCTTCGTCGGACGTCTTCGTAATTTTTACGCGGCCTTTGATCAGATAATACAGCTTGTCGGCCGTATCGCCTTCCCAAAACAAATGCGTCCCGGGTTCGGCTTTCATTTCGTACATGATGCTCTTCAGACGCTTGAAGTTTTCTTCGGAGAAGCAACTCGTGTTGTTCACGTTACTTATATCCGTCGGTTTCGTCGCCATCGGGCGTCAGTCCCTTCGTATCTATAACTTTATATCGATATCTTACCCGATCCGTTCTCGCCTTCATGTGACGAATATCACTGCCGGGAAACAATCCCTGATCCCGAACGCCGCGTCGATTCGGCGCAGCCCCCTGTGACGTTGCTCACAGCCGGAAGCGCTTCAAAAATGGTGTAATGGCTATGACAAGTTCGAGCGAGTTAGAAAGCGAGGTGCGACAAGCGATGTTAAGCGGCATTATTTTGGCCGGCGGACCGAATCGCCGCATGGGCGGATCGCCGAAGTCGCTGCTGCGATTCGGCGGCGAGTCGTTAGTCGAGCGGCAGGTCCGGGAGATGCGTCGCCTGTGCGACGAGATGATCGTGGTAACGGACGACCCGCTTCCGTATTTACGTTTATTAGACAGGAACGTGCGCATCATAACCGATTACTACAAGGCTAAGGGACCGCTCGTCGGCATTCACGCGGGATTGATGCTCGCTACGCATCCCCAGGCTTGGATCGTCGGCTGCGACATGCCGTACGTCAGCGCGGACGCGGCGGCGGTGCAGCGGGAGACGCTGCGGTCGGGCGCGCAAGCGGCGGTGCCGCATGTGAACGGCGGATTGTATCCGCTTCACGGGTTGTACGATAGATCCTGCGCGCAGGACGCGGCGAAGCTGATCGAGTCGGGCGAGACGTCGGCGACCGCGCTGCTGAAACATGTAGCGTGGAAAGAGGTCAGGGAGTCCGCCTTCGTAGAGCGGGGGTTGTCGATTCGATTCGTCGCCAACGTGAATACGAAGGAAGACTACGAAGCGATTCGAAGCGAGCTGGAGCCGTCCATGACGATAAAAGAATGCGAAGTATCGTAAGCGCGGGCCGGAGTGATATCGATCACATCCGGCCCGCTTCTTGTGCCGTACAATGAAAATGTAATGAAGCGAGCCGGGCGAAACCCGCCCTTAGAACGCTCGCTCGAAACGATACGGAGGTGCGGGAGAAATGGCAGTAGCGGAACAACGGTTGCAGCAGTCGCCTGAAGCATGGAGAGACTTCGTCCCGGGCAAGTGGGGCAAGTCGATCGACGTCAACAATTTCCTCTCGTTAAATATGACGCCTTATTACGGAGACGAAGCGTTCCTCGCCGATCCGACGCCGGAGACGACGGCGCTCTGGAAGCGAGTGAGCGAGCTGCTTCGCGAGGAGCGGGAGCGCGGCGGGGTTCGGGACGTCGACGTGAACACGATCTCCACGATTACGTCGCACGCCCCGGGATATATCGATCAAGCGTACGAGAAAGTCGTCGGTCTTCAGACGGACGAACCGCTCAAGCGGTCGGTTCAGCCGTTCGGCGGCATTCGGATGGTGGCGGACGCTTGCGCCGCGTACGGATACGAGCTGCCCAAAGAAATCGAGCGGCTGTTCACGGATATTCGGAAGACGCATAACCAAGGCGTATTCGACGCCTATACGACGGAGATGCGGCTCGCCCGCAAAGCCGGCATCGTGACGGGCTTGCCGGACGCGTACGGCCGCGGCCGCATTATCGGCGACTACCGCCGGGTGGCGTTGTACGGCGTGAACCGCTTGATCGAAGGCAAGAAGCGGGATTTGATCGACCTCGAGCTCGATCCGATGACGGAGGACGTCATTCGCCTCCGCGAGGAGCTGAGCGAGCAGGTGCGCGCGCTCGGCGAGCTGAAGAGCATGGCGGCCTCCTACGGCTTCGACATCAGCGAGCCGGCGAACAACGCCCGCGAAGCGGTGCAATGGCTGTACTTCGGGTACCTGGCGGCGATCAAGGAGCAGAACGGCGCGGCGATGAGCCTCGGCCGGGTGTCCAGCTTCCTCGATATTTACATCGAACGCGATTTGAAGGAAGGCGCGCTGACGGAGAGCGAAGCCCAAGAGCTGATGGACCACTTCGTCATGAAGCTCCGCATCGTGAAGTTTCTCCGGACGCCGGACTACAACGAATTGTTCAGCGGCGACCCGACTTGGGTGACGGAATGCGTCGGCGGCATGTCGGCGAACGGGACGCCCCGCGTCACGAAGAACAGCTTCCGGATGCTGCACACGCTCTATAACCTTGGACCGGCGCCGGAGCCGAACTTGACGGTGCTCTGGTCGACGAAGCTGCCGCAGGCGTTCAAGGATTTCTGCGCGAAGGTGTCCATCAAGACAAGTTCCATTCAATATGAAAACGACGACCTGATGCGCCCGATTTACGGCGACGACTACGCGATCGCCTGCTGCGTCTCCGCGATGCGCGTCGGCAAGCAGATGCAATTTTTCGGGGCGCGGGCGAACCTGGCGAAGGCGCTCTTGTACGCCATCAACGGCGGCGTCGACGAGAAGCTCGGCGTACAGGTCGGGCCGGCGACGGCTCCGCTTACGGGCGACGTGCTCGAGTACGGCGAAGTGATGCAGCGGTTCGAAACGATGATGGAATGGCTCGCGGGTCTGTACATCAACACGCTCAACGTCATTCATTACATGCACGACAAGTACAGCTACGAGCGGATCGAGATGGCGCTGCACGACCGCGACATTCTCCGTACGATGGCATGCGGCATCGCGGGCTTGTCGGTGGCGGCGGACTCTTTAAGCGCGATCAAGCACGCGAAGGTGCGTCCGATCCGCAACGAGAAGGGCGTCGCGGTCGACTTCGAAATCGAAGGCGACTACCCGCAATACGGCAACAACGACGACCGCGTCGACGCCATCGCCGTATCGCTCGTCGAATCGTTCATGAAGAAGCTGCGCAAGCATAAGACGTACCGGGACTCGATGGCGACGCAGTCGGTGCTGACGATTACGTCGAACGTCGTGTACGGCAAGAAGACCGGAACGACGCCGGACGGCCGCAAGGCCGGAGAGCCGTTCGCGCCGGGCGCCAACCCGATGCACGGACGCGATAAGAAGGGAGCGCTCGCGTCGCTCGCGTCGGTCGCGAAGCTGCCGTACGACGAGGCGCTGGACGGCATCTCGAACACGTTCTCGATCGTGCCGAAAGCGCTCGGACGCACCCCGGAGGACCGGACGCGCAATCTCGCTTCGATGCTCGACGGGTATATGGGCACGGGCGGTCATCACTTGAACGTCAACGTGTTCGACCGCCGGCAGCTGATGGATGCGATGGAGCATCCGGAGCTGTATCCGCAGCTGACGATTCGCGTGTCGGGGTACGCCGTCAACTTCATCAAGCTGACGAAAGAGCAACAGCTTGACGTCATCAATCGGACGTTCCACGGCAACATGTAACGCCAAATTATCGAAGCAGGAGCGTGGCTGACTATGAAAGGACGAATCCACTCCTTAGAAACTTTCGGCACCGTAGACGGACCCGGCATTCGCTTCGTCCTCTTCATGCAAGGCTGCGCCCTGCAGTGCGCGTATTGCCATAACCCGGACACTTGGGATACGACCGGGGCCGGCTGGCAAGCGACGGTCGAGGACATCGTAGCCGAGATCGAGCCTTACGTCCCGTATTATATGAATTCCGGCGGCGGGCTAACCGTCTCCGGCGGCGAACCGACGCTGCAGGCGCCCTTCGTGGCGGCGCTGTTCCGCGAGGTGAAGCGAAGATTCGGCATGCACACGGCGCTCGATTCGTCGGGCTTCTGCGATCCGGAGCATGCGAAAGAGCTGCTCGACGCGACGGACCTCGTCCTGCTCGATCTGAAGATGATGGATCCGGCGGGCCACGCGAAGCTCACGAGTCAGCCGAACGATCGGATTCTAAAGTTCGCCGAACACTTGAAGCGCATCGGCAAGCCGATCTGGGTACGGCGCGTCGTCGTTCCCGGGCTGACGGACGGTCCCGACGAAATGCGCGCCCTCGGCGCCTACCTCGCGACGCTCCCCAACGTGACGAACGTGGAGCTGCTGCCGTACCATCGGTACGGCGTGTCGAAGTGGAAGGAGCTCGGGCGGGCGTATCCGCTCGAAGGCGTGCCGGAAGCGACGGAACAGGACGTCGAGATCGCCAGAAAGTACTTGGAGGAAGGAAGAGGATCCCCATGGCCGCAATCGAAACCGCAGCAACCCCGAACCGTCATGTCTTAACCCTCGTAAGGAGGGCGCTGCTCGAACACGAAGGCATCCGCAGCCGCATTCGCCGCATTGAGGACGCCATGGCGTCGATGCACCGGTGCCCGGAACAAGCGATGGCGATCGGGCTTCGCCGCGAGGCGATGTCGCTGCTCGCGGAAACCGGCGTCCACGCGAACTGGGAGGAGCGAACACTCGTCCCGGCGCTCGCCGAAGCGGGAAGAGACCGCGGCGGACCGGACGTCGCCTGCACCGCTTGGATGCTGGAGACGAACCATACGCTCGCGGCGGAGCTGCTCGACGGGTTTCTGAACGCCACGAAGTCGGTCGCGCTGTCGTTCGACGACGTCGTCTGGGCGTCGGCGGCGCTGCCGCTGCGCCAGGCATGCGCGCTCATGAAGGAGCAGGTCGAGTTGGAGGAAGCGCTGTTGTTCGACCCGGCGCTCTATGCTGAAGGAGATTGTGAATAAATACACAAATAACATCTAGAGACAGAAGTCCCTCTTGGGGACGAATCGGGAAGGAAGCAGGAACGATGAACAAGACTGCCGAGCAACAAGGGAACGGAGAGACGCTCGTCGCCAACGGAAGGTTTTGGTTGATTTCGCTCGTGTTCGCGGCCAATTTGTTGGAGCCGGCCGTTCGGGACATCCCGCTCGCGAAGTCGATCCATCTATGGATCGTCATGTTCCATATCCCGGCGTTCGCTTTCGCCATGGGATACTATGCGAAAAATTTCACATGGAACGAAAAAGGAGTCGGCTCGCTGCAGCAAATTCTGCTGCAGTACGCAGTGTTCCAGACGATCTACTCGGCCGCTGACGCGTTTGTGTTCCGAACGCCGGACGTCTTATACTCGTTCTTCTTTCCGTTCGGACTGCTCTGGTTTCTGACCGGCCACTTGTTCTGGAAGCTGCTGCTGCTTCCGTTCCGCAAGATCCCCGCTCCCGTGCTGACGGCGGCCGCGCTCGGCGTCGGCATCGGTCTCGCGGCGATGACGCCGAACTGGCTCGGCCTGTCGCGCACGCTCGTCTTCTTCCCGTTCTTCCTCGCGGGGCACGCCTTCGATTACGAACGCTTCTCGCGTCTGCGGGAGCATCGCTTCGCGGTCCCGGCCGCTTGGCTCGCGCTGAGCGCTCTGATGGTCCTCGCGTTCCAAGGCGCGTTCGACGTGTCGGCTTCGTGGTGGTACGGGAACGCCGGCTACGAACAGCTCGGCGCGTCGCCGCTGCAAGGCGTCCTGACGAGAGCGGCCATGTACGTCGTCTCCGCGGTCGGCGTCATCGCTTTCTGGTTCGTCGTACCGACGAAGCGCAGCTTCTTCACGGAGCGCGGCAAGCTGTCCGTATTCGTGTTTTTACTGCACGGCTTGCTCGTGAAGACGATCGTCTGGATCGGCGTCTACCGCTGGATCGAGGGCGACGCTTGGGCGCCGGCGCTGGCGGCGGCCGGCGTGCTCGGGGCGGTACTGCTGTCGCACCCGGCGGTCGCGAAGGCGACGAGGCCGATCGTCGAGCCGAATCCCGAGTCGTGGCGCCGCGCGTTCGCGGGGCTGAGGGCGGTCCCCTTTTCCAACAAAAGATAAGGTATCGGCGCTTCAACGGAACGTCTCTCTCCGGAGGGGCGTTCTTTTTTCATTTTCCGCGTTCGCTGTGATCGTTGTCACTGTGACGGGCGGCGCGCTCCGGTACGATAACCGAAGAAACGCAAGTATGTAGAAGCGGGGGAAGCGACGATGGAACAAAAGAAGCATAGCGAATCGATGACGAACAACGAAGAGAACTCCACGCTGAAGAGCACGTTCGCGCACGTCATGCTGCTCGGCGGATTTATCGCCCTGACGTGGGCCGGCGCCTTCGCCTTGTATTTGATTCGGTCGTAACAGAGGGGAGACAGAGGGAGCATGCATATTCATCGGTTAGAGAAAATTTGGCTCATGTTCGGCTTTGCCATGTTGGTCGTGTTTCTGGTCGTGCTCGGGATCGGCGCGTACGCCTTCGGCATGGGGACGCCGACGTCGCACCATCATTCCGTGGACCCGTCCAAGGTGACCGAGACGGCGCCGTTCGACCAGCCGGGCATCCGCCATGTGGAAGGCAGCGTCTACGAGGCGAACTTGATCGCGTACGCGTTCGGTTATAACCCGGACAAGATGGAGGTGCCGGCCGGCGCGACGGTGCGCTTCAACGTAACGAGCACCGACGTCGTGCACGGCTTCCAGATTCCGGGTACGATCGTCAACTTCATGGTCGTTCCGGGCGAAATCAATCACGTCGAATATACGTTCGACGAGCCGGGCGAATATCTCGTGCTCTGCAACGAGTATTGCGGCATCGGCCACGAATACATGTACACGACCATCGTCGTGAATTAAGAAGAGGAGCGGTGTTCCATCCATGATGAAAATAACGATGAACGAGACGACGCCGTTCCGGAAAGCCGACGGGTCGCTCGTGATCGCCTTCCTGCTCGTCGCCTACGGGGCGCTCTTGATCGGCGGCATCGCCGGGCTGCTGCAAAGCTTGGTGCGGGCCGGCACGATCACGCTGCCGTTCGGAATCGGGTACTATCAATTGCTGACGGCGCACGGCGTGCTGATGGCGCTCGTGTTCACGACGTACTTCATAATCGGCTTCTTGTATTCCGCGGTCGTACGCACGACGGGGCGGCATCTGCTGACCGGCGCGCTGCGCCTCGGCTGGGTCGGCTTCGGCGTCATGACGATCGGCACGGTCATCGCCACCGTGTTCATTCTGCTCAACCAGGCGACGGTGCTGTACACGTTCTATGCGCCGATGAAGGCGTCGCCTTGGTTTTACGTCGCGCTCGTCCACGTCGTCGTCGGCTCCTGGATTTGCGGACTCGGGCTGTTCCTGCAATACGGCTATTATCGCAAGCATCATCCAGGCAAGCCGTCGCCGCTGCTCACCTTCATGGCGGTCGTGACGATGGCGCTGTGGATCATCGCGACGCTCGGCGTCGCCGCGGCGGTGCTCATCCAATTCATCCCGTGGTCGTTCGGCTGGGTCGAGACGATCAACGTCATGGTCAGCCGCACGCTGTTCTGGTATTTCGGCCATCCGCTCGTGTACTTCTGGCTGCTGCCGGCGTACATGTGCTGGTATGCCATCATTCCGAAGATCATCGGCGGCAAGCTGTTCAGCGACGCGCTGGCGCGCCTGTCGTTCCTGATGTTCCTCATATTCTCCATTCCGGTCGGCTTCCACCATCAGCTGATGGAGCCGGGCATCTCGCCGACGTGGAAATACATTCAAGTCGTTCTGACGTTCATGGTCATCATTCCGTCGCTCATGACCGCCTTCTCGTTGTTCGCGACGTTCGAGCGGTACGGCCGCTCGCGCGGCGCCAAGGGGATGTTCGGTTGGTGGAAAACGCTGCCCTGGAAAGACGTCCGCTTCTTCGCGCCGTTCATGGGCATGCTGATCTTTATCCCCGCGGGAGCCGGCGGGGTGATCAACGCCAGCAACCAATTGAACGCGACGGTGCACAATACGCTCTTCATCACGGGCCACTTCCACTTGACGGTCGCGACGAGCGTCGCGCTGACGTTCTTCGGCATCACGTATTGGCTCGTTCCGGCGATGACGGGACGGGTGCTGACCCCGCGCCTGAACAAGCTCGGCATCGCCCAGACGTGGGTATGGGTCGCAGGCATGACGATCATGTCGGGGGCAATGCATATCGTCGGTCTGATGGGCGCGCCGCGCCGTACGGCCTATACGACGTACGGAGGCCATGCCGACGCGACGTCGTGGGTTCCTTACCAAGTCGCGATGGCCGTCGGGGGGACGATTCTGTTCGTCGCGGTCGTGATGATGACCGTAAATATCGTCATGCTGCTGCGCGCGCCGCGAGGGTTTACCGAATATCCGGTCGCCGAAGAAGCCGAAGCGGCGGATGCGGAGCGCGTGCCGGCCGTATTCGAGCGGTGGAGCGTCTGGATCGCCGTCGTCGTCGCGCTCATTTTGTTCGCGTACACGGCGCCGATGGTCGAGATGTTGAACACCGGGGTGCCGGGTTCTCCGCCGTTCCGCACGTGGTAAGGAACCGACAGCAAGACAGCCGAATGCGTTCGGCTGTCTTTTTGGCATTTTCTACGCGCGCGAATGTTGTGGACGTCAAGAAGGACAATGGAGGAAAATGGCAAATGTATAGTACCATCACGAAGTTGCGGGAAGGCCGGTGGGCGAACTGTTTACTTGGTATTATCGTGTCTTTCTTCCGTTGTACGCCGTGTTTATCATCGGTTCGTCGATCGCGCTCCATAAGACGACGTCGACCTTCATGCTGCTCGCCGTCGGCGCGTCGTTCATCGGGAGCGTATATCCGGATCGAAACATCCGGTCCGTTCGCTGGCTGTCTCTCGCGCTCCTCGCCGCGCTGCATTGGTACAGCCAGTTGAATTGGTGCAATATGCTGTATTTGACCTTGCTCGCGAAGGAGGTCGTCACCGCGCGCGGGATCGTCCGGATCGGCGCGTCGGCGCTGTTGTACACGGCCGTCTATTCCTTCGTACGGCTTACTTACATGGAACCGACGGCGTACAACATTCTCGTGACGGGCGCGGATTTCTTCGCTTCGTTCGGCTTAGTCATCGTCATCCGGTATTTGGCGGAGGCGGAATACGTGAAGCGGAGATGGAGGCAGAGCAAGCTAGAGGCGGAAGCGTCGGCGCGGGCGGAGAAGCTGCGGGTCGTCGGAGAGCTGGCGGCCGGCATGGCGCACGAAATCCGCAACCCGCTGACGACGGTCAAGGGATTCGTGCAGGTCGCGCATCGCGACGGGAACCTCGGCAGGTGGTACGAGCTCATCATGGACGAAATTACGAGGATGAACGAATTGACATCGGAATTTCTTCAATTTTCCAAGCCGAGTCTCGCGAACATGAAGCCGCATCCTCTTCAGAGCTGCGCCCGCCGGGCGTTCCAGCTGCTCGAGCCGGAAGGGCTGCGTCAGGGCCACGCGCTCCGGTGCGACTTCGAGGAGGAAGCGATCGTCGTTCGGATGGACCGCGACAAGATCGTGCAGATGCTCATTAATTTAGTGCAGAACGCGTTCGACGCGATGGAGGAGAGCGGGGCCGTGACGATCGCGGTTCGCCGGGAAGGGACGAGCGCCGTCATGACGGTGCAGGATACCGGGAAGGGGATTCCGGCTCCCGCGCTCGAGAAGCTGTTCGATCCGTTCTACACGACCAAGGAACACGGAACCGGTCTGGGACTGTCGATCTCGCAGAAGATCGTGGCGGACCATGGCGGCACGATGGACGTTCGGAGCCGCATCGGCGAGGGAACCGCATTCGTCATGAGGTTCCCGATCGCCGAGGAAGCGAACGAATCGGACGATTAGGCGAATCGATAATACAATAAGATCATTGTGCCGAGCGTAAACAGGAAGTTCAAGCTGACGAACACGATCTGATCGAGCACAGACTTATGCATCTTGATCGGCGGATGGTAGAAGCTGACGCCTTCGATGATGAACAGGATCAAGATGATATGCGGCATCAGGTGGCCGATGATTTCGACCCAGCCGAAGACGGTCGTCGTCAGGATGAAGATGCCGGTCAGCACCATGGCGAGGAATCGGTTGAGCAGACCGACGACGAGCAAATACCCGACGACGAACTCGATGAACGCCGACAAATTGACGAACACGTCCGCCGGGAAGCCGAAGGTGGGGACTTCGTATTCGCGCACGATGCCGATGCTCATGCCGGGAAATACCCATTTCTCGACCGCGACCCAGCAGAGCGACAGCCCCGTGCCGAGGTATAGGAAGGGCATCCCGAATTCCCGATACTTCGTATGGCGGACGGCCAGCGCGACGGCGACGGCGACGTAGAAGCCATAGTCGAGCATGTGGAAGACGCCGTATTCGGCGACGCTGAGCGCGAACAGCGCCAAGATGCCGACGGCGGCGAGCATCGCCGACGCAGCGAACGGCAACAGCAGCAGGACGACGACGACGGCGCCCATATAAAGCTGAAGCTGCGTGACGTGTATGTCCGGCGCGAAGACGGCTCCGGTCGCTAGCTGGATGACCAGCGCCGCGGCCGTCCCGAACCGGAGAATCGGGTACGTCCATTCGCGCTTGCGGTCGAACCAGCCTTCAAGCCGCTTGACGCCGCCGACGCCGGTCAGCTTCGCGTCCACTTGCGGGAGCAAGCCTAGAATGACCGCGGCCAGGAGCGCCACGGTCATAAACAGCGGAGACAGCACGTTCTCGAGCGTCTCCTTGACGGGCGTCTCCGCGCCGTCGAACCACTTGACATGAGCGAACGCGGGCAGCGGCAGCAAGACGAGCAGCGCCGCCGCGAGCGCCGCGGAAATCCGTTTCATGTAAGCAACACCTCTTCCGAATTAGAGTCCGTAATCTTGCTTGGCGATATGCATGAATGCATTCCCCCCACTTGTACCATAAACCGGATGGAAATGCTATGCTTGGGGCATCTAAGAAGGAACGGAGGCGATGCGGATGACGGGACGAAGCGTCGTCATCCTCGCCGGCGGCGGGAGCCGGCGCATGGGAACGGATAAATGGCTGCTCCCCGTCGGGGGAACGCCGGCGCTGGGGCGGCTCGTGGCAGCGCTCGACGGGGTCGCGGACGACATCGCGATCGTCCTGCCTTGGGGAGCGGACGAAGGTCTGCGGTCGCGGGCGCAATCGGCGGCGGCGGTCGCTCGGCCGCGTACGCCGGTGCGGTGGCTCGCGGACGCGGAGCCGGACGCCGGGCCGCTCGCCGGTATCGACGCGGCGTTCGCGGCGGGCGTAGGCGAGCGGTGCCTCGTCGCCGCCGCGGACTTGCCGTTCGCAAGGGCCGAGCTGGCCGAAGCGCTGTTCCGGCTGTGTCTCGCGACCGGTGCGGACGCGGCCGTACCCGAACGCGGCGGACGGCCGCATCCGCTGTTCGCCGTCTACGGCGCGTCGTCGTACGAGCGCCTTCGGGCATATCGCGCCGGGGGCGGTCGCAAGGTCATGGATTGGGTGGCGGCGCTTCGCGTCGCGACGATGCCGGAGGCCGAGACGGCGGCTTACGATCCGCAGGGGGCGGCGTTGTTCAATATGAATACGCCGGACGAGTACCGGCGGGCGCAATCGTTGGTTGACGATTCGCAGTTTCGGTAGTACAGTTGGTTACAAATAGTAACCAATGTGAATGAGGACGGTGGATCGGGATGGAGATGCCATCTTTGTTTTTGGCGCACGGGTCGCCGATGCTGGCGATCGAGCAGTCGCCGTATGCGAGCTTCTTAGAGGCGTATGCCGCGAAGCTCGGCAAGCCGAAGGCGATCGTCATCTTTACGGCGCATTGGGAGACGGAGCGCACGACGATCTCTTCCTCCGACGACGTCTACGAGACGATCTACGACTTCGGCGGCTTCCCCGATGAATTGTATCGGGTGAAATACCCGGCGCGCGGCTCGAGCGTCGTCGCCGGGCTCGTGGCGGACCGGCTCGCCGCCGCCGGCTTGCCGGTAGAGCGGGATTACGAGCGAGGGCTCGATCACGGCTCGTGGACGCTGCTGCGCCGCATGTACCCGGAGGCGGACGTGCCTGTCGTGCAGGCGTCCGTCAATCCGTATGCGCCGCCGGAGCGGCAGTTCGCGATCGGCGCCGCGCTCCGCGGGCTCGGCGAGCAAGGCGTTCTCGTCATCGGCAGCGGCGTGACGGTGCATAATTTGCGGGCGGTGAAGTGGGGGCAGGAGACGCCGGAGCCGTGGGCCGTCGCGTTCGACGATTGGCTGCTCGAGACGACGAACGCCCGCCGGTTGGAGGACTTGTTCGACTACGAAGAGCAAGCCCCGATGGCCCGCATGGCGGTACCTCGCGCGGAACACTTCGTTCCGTATTTCATCGCGTTCGGCAGCGGCGATCCGTCGCGGGCGCCGGAGACGATTCACCGCAGTTACATGTTCGGCACGTTAAGCAATTTGAGCATGAAATTTTAGAGCGAATCGCCGCGTAACGTTCGCCTCCTCGGGGAATCGTAGGGTGAGGAGGTGATTCGGATGGAGCAAGATTGCGACCGCGGGGCGGACTGCGGGATGTCCGCCGAGTCGTTGAAGACGCTGCTCTCCCATTCGATCGAACGGGAGACGGACCTGCTGCGCGACTATACGATCGCCGCGGAGCGAATTCACGACGACGACGAATTGAAAGACAGGCTGCGAAATTTCGCCGAAGGGAACGCCAAGAGATCCAAGCAGCTGACGGACGAATTGAAAAAACTGAAGTAACCGCGCCGCGCTTCCTATTCAGGGATGCGCGGTTTTTGTTTTCCGAAACTTCCGATCCGATACGGGGAACGCACTCTGTAGAAATCAGGAGTTTTCGGCCGAAGAATCAGGGATTTCCCCGAAGTTCAATTTTCGTCCGACGTTCTACAATGAAGGACGTAGGACAATTGAATTTCTGGAGGATGACTCTTATGCAAACATCGATTCAACGTTGGGAGCCGGAAAACGCGGCCTTCTGGGCGGAACAAGGCAAGAAGGTGGCGAACAGAAATCTTTGGATATCGATTCCGGCGTTGTTGTTGTCTTTTGCGGTATGGCAGCTTTGGTCGGTCGTCGCGGTCAATCTGAATACGATCGGGTTCGCCTTTACGACGGATCAGTTGTTTACGCTGGCGGCGCTTCCGAGCTTGGTCGGCGCGACGCTGCGCATTTTTTACAGCTTCTTGGTGCCGATCGTCGGCGGACGTAACTTTACGATTTTGTCCACCGGCACGTTGTTGATCCCCGCGATCGGGATCGGCCTCGCGGTGCAGGATACGACGACGTCGTTCACGACGATGGTCGTATTGGCGGCGCTTTGCGGCTTCGGCGGGGGGAACTTCGCGTCCTCGAGCGCGAACATCAGCTTCTTCTATCCGAAGCGGGTGAAGGGCGGGGCGCTCGGCATGAACGCGGGCCTCGGCAACTTGGGCGTCAGCGTCGTCCAATTTCTCGCTCCGGTCGTCATCACGATGTCGCTCTTCGGCGGTCTCGGGGGCGATTCGCAGACGATGGTCAAGAACGGCGTCGAGAGCGTCGTATGGATGCAGAACGCGGCATTCGTCTTCGTCGTACCGATCGTGTTGACGATGATCGCGGCATTTTTCGGGATGAACAATCTAGCGACGGCCAAGTCTTCGATGAGGGAGCAGTTCGTCGTCTTCAAGCGCAAGCATACCTGGATCATGAGCTTCTTGTACACGATGTCGTTCGGTTCGTTCATCGGGTATTCGGCGGCGTTCCCGCTGCTCATGAAAACCCAATTTCCGGAGATCAACCCGCTTCAATACGCGTTCCTCGGGCCCTTGGTCGGCGCGCTCATTCGTCCGGTCGGCGGCTGGTTGTCCGATAAGCTCGGAGGCGCGAAAGTAACGTTCTACGATGTGATCGCGATGATCGCGGCTACGTTCGGCGTCATTTATTTCATGAACGCCGGCAGCTTCGCAGGCTTCTTGACGATGTTTATGGTTCTGTTCGTCACGACGGGCATCGCGAACGGCTCGACGTTCCGCATGATCCCCGTCATCTTCGGCAAAAATCCGAAGGAAGGCGCGGCGGTGCTCGGCTTCACGTCGGCGATCGGCTGCTACGGCGGCTACTTCATTCCGAAGACGTTCGGGATGTCCATCGAAGCGACGGGCGCTCCCGATTTGGCGTTATACGCATTTATCCTCTACTACGTCGCGAGCCTCATCGTCACTTGGTATTGGTACGCGCGTAAAAACGCGGAAGTGAAATGTTAACGCGTCACGC
The DNA here is from genome assembly GCF_005765165.1 of Paenibacillus antri. Lineage (NCBI taxonomy): Bacteria > Bacillati > Bacillota > Bacilli > Caryophanales > Paenibacillaceae > Paenibacillus > Paenibacillus antri. The sequence goes on from NZ_VCIW01000015.1 coordinate 152,207, forward strand.
CTCTTCGATCCGCGCGGAGCTCGCCGCGTTGCGTGAAGCCGCGGGCTGCGATTTCGCCGCTCTCGCTTGGAAGGATTCGAACGGGTACGCGGTTCGCTGGCGATTCGCCTCCGGCGAAACGAACGATCGGTATACGCGGATCGTTCTGCAGCCCGGTCAAGGCATCGCCGGAACGGTACTGCGAACGGAGCGTCCTTATCTGGTGAATACATTGGAGCTGCGTTCCGGAGAGGATCCACGGCAGTACGCGATTATGCTGGCGGAGCAGCTGCAGTCGGCCGCGGGGCACCCCGTGACGGCCGGCGGCGCCGTCCGCGGCGTCGCGCTGCTCGGGTTCCGCGAATCGAACCGGCGGATCGAGGAACCGGAATTGGCGGCGCTGCGCGACGCCGCCGCGCGGATCGGCGCGGCGATCGACGGCGCGGCGATCGACGGCGCGGCGTCGGGCGATCGAAGACGAATAGCGCCGTGAAGGAAATCACGGAGAGAAGCTCAGGGTTTTTTCCGAGTCGAAATCGGGAGAAACCCTGATATGTTTTTAGACGGCTTCGAGGTACGATGAGTGCAGATCTTTTCGAGGAGGGCTTCTTGTGTTGAAATCGACAACGGCGCATTCGAAGCGGTTCGGCAGTTTCGATCGGGCGTTCGCCGGAAAATACGCGATGCGGATGTTTTTCGCGGTGCTCGTCATTCTTGCCATGACGTACGTAGGGACGCGGGCGTTCACGCACATCGATTTGAACTTATACGGGTATATGGTCGGCACGTTCGTTTTTCTGGGAGGGTTGTTCTACCGGTTTCTGTCCTGGAGCGAACGGCCGCCGGCGAAGGCGTTCATTTCCAAAGGAATGAAGCTGCTGCTTCGGCGCCGCGGCGGAATCGAGACGGCGGTCGAGTCGGTCGACAATCTCGGCATGTTCCGCTTTATTTGGAACCGAGGCCCGTACCGTTGGGTTCAGCATATGCTGATGGGCTGGGGCTGCGTCATTTCCTGCCTGGTGACGTTCCCGCTCGTGTTCGGCTGGATGTACTTTACGATGGAGGACAACGGGACGTACACGGTCGTCTTTATGGGGATCGACCTCATGCGCATCGCGGCCGAAGGGCTGCTCGCCTACTTGTTTTATAACGCGCTGAACATTTCGGCGGCGATGGTCATCGCCGGCGCGTCGATGGCGCTCTACCGCCGCTTGAAGAACATGCAGGCTCGCGCGGAGCAGACGTTCCTGTTCGACTTCCTGCCGCTCTATATGCTGCTTCTCGTCAGCGTGACGGGGCTTCTGCTTACGCTCAGCAACTTCGCGCTGCACGGCTGGGGGCATGCCGAGATGTCGCTCGTCCATCAATGGTCGGTCATCGTCACGTTGATCTATCTGCCGTTCGGCAAGTTGGCGCATATCCCGATGCGGCCGCTCGGCGTTCTGGTGAAGCAATATAAAGCGCACTACGCCGAGCAAGCGATGAAAGCGTGCAAGACATGCGGCACGGACTTCATCTCCGTCGAGCAGTCGAACGACGTGATCGACGTCTTGAAGCAGAACGCCATCGCGTTCGAGTCGCCCGAAGGCTTCCACCTTGCCGAGCTATGCCCGGCCTGCCGAAGGAAATACCGGATCGCCCAATTCAGCGGGGCGCCCACGCATCGAATTCCCGTAAAGGAGGCTAACCAAAATGCTAAAGGATAACGTCTTTCCCGTGAAGGATATTCCGAACGTCGTGCATCCGAACGAGACGTTGGTGGCGACGCACTGCTGTTACTGCGGCATGCAATGCGGCATGAACCTTCGCGTGAACACGAAGTCGAACCGAATCGTCGGCGTCGAGCCGCGGTACGATTGGCCGGTTACGCTCGGGAAGATGTGCCCGAAGGGCGTCACCGCTTACCAGACGGTGAACCATCCGGAACGGTTGACGACGCCGCTCATTCGCGACGACGCGTCGAAGAAGGGAACGCCGGACGGCTTCCGAGAAGCGACTTGGGAGGAGGCGCTCGATCGAATCGTCAGCCGATTCAAGGAGCTGCAAGCGAATTACGGCAAAGACAGCTTGTCGGTGTTCAGCGGGGTGTCGATGACGAACGAGAAGTGTTATCTGACCGGCAAATTCGCTCGCGTCGGCTTGCAGACGCGGTACATCGATTATAACGGACGGTTCTGCATGTCGAGCGCGGCGGCCGGGTTCATGCGCTCCTTCGGCGTCGATCGCGGATCGACGGTGCCCTGGACGGACATCCCGGAGACGGATTGTTTGTTCGTCGCCGGCAGCAACGCGGCCGAATGTCATCCGACGTCGATGTTCCGCATCTGGGCCGTGCAGGAGCGCGGCGGCTACTTGATCGTCGCGGACCCCAGGGAGACGCCGATCGCGCGCCGCGCCGACGTTCATCTGGATTTGCGCCCGGGGACGGACCTTGCGCTCGCGAACGGCATCCTGCATCAGCTGATCGAGCGGGGCTTCGCGGACGAGTCGTTCGTCGCCGCGCACACGAACGGATTCGAAGAGACGAAAGCGATCGTCTCCGCGTTCACGCCGGAATACACGAGCGAAATTACGGGCGTAGCGCCGGACAAAATCGTGCGCGCCGCCGAGCTCTACGGGAAGGCGCCGAACGCGATCGTCATGTTCGCCCGCGGCATCGAGCAGCAGCACAAAGGCGCGGACAACGTCTCGGCGTATACGAACCTGGCGCTCGTTACGGGCAAGATCGGCCGGCCGAAGTCCGGCGTCGCGACGTTCACCGGCCAAGGCAACGGTCAAGGCGGCCGCGAGCACGGTCAGAAGGCCGACCAGCTTCCCGGCTATCGAAAGCTGACGGAGCCGAAGCACGTTCAAGCGATTTGCGACGTATGGGGCATCGCGCCCGAGGAGATGCCGAAGCCGGGCGTCTCGGCGTACGAAATGTTCGGGCTGATGACGGACAAGACGATCCGCGGGTTGTATCTCGTCTGCTCGAACCCGGCCGTGTCGGCTCCGAATCAGAACTTCGTCCGCGCGGCGCTGCGCGAGCTGGACTTTATGGTCTGCAGCGATTTCTTCTTGTCGGAATCGGCGGAATACGCCGATGTCGTCCTCCCGGCGACGTCTTGGTCCGAAGACGAGGGGACGGTTACGAATCTGGAAGGCCGCATCATTAAAATCAATAAAGCTCAGGAGCCGGTAGGGGAAAGCAAGCCGGATTGGGCGATTCAGATCGCGATCGCCGAGCGGATGGGCCGAGGCCGCTATTTCAGCCACTTAACGGACCCGAAAGCGATCTACGACGAGCTGCGCCTCGCGTCGAAAGGCGGTTACGCCGACTATTACGGAGCAACTTGGGAGAAGATCGAGCGGCAGCAAGGCGTCTTCTGGCCGTGTAAGAGCGAGGAGGACGAGGGAACGCCGCGGATGTTCCTCGATCGGAAGTTTTTCCACGCCGACGGCAAGGCGAACATCTGCGCGCTGCCTTACCGGCCCGCGGCCGAGGAGCCGGACGCGGAATACCCGCTGCGCCTGACGACGGGCCGCGTCGTGTACCACTACTTGTCCGGCAATCAGACGCGCCGCGTGCCGTTCCTTCGGGACATGTGTCCGGAGCCGTTCGTCGAGGTGCATCCGGCGCTTGCAGCTCAATACGGGATCGCCCACGAGGACCGGGTGCGGCTGTACACGCGGCGGGGCGAGGCGGTATTCGCGGTGAAGATTACCGAGGCGATCCGCCAGGATACGGTGTTCGTTCCGTACCACTTCGGTAAGGAGCAATCGATCAATCTGCTGACGAACGACGCGCTCGATCCGATGTCGCGCATGCCGGAATTCAAAGCGTGCGCGGCGCAGATGGTCAAGATCGGGTAATAACGAACACGAGAGGAGAGGGAAGCCCCATGGAAAACACCGCCAAGAGCGTCTTATATATCGAGCTCGACAATTGCATCGGCTGCCGATCCTGTCTCGCGGCTTGCACGCAATGCGGCGGACACGAGGAGCGGAACCGGAACTACGTATACGACGTGAATCCGCTCGTGAACCGACAAACGATGCCGATCATGTGTCTGCACTGCGTCAACCCCGCCTGCGCGCGCAGCTGTCCGGTGCAAGCGATTCAAGTGCACGAGACGGGCGCCGTCCTGTCGGCGATGGTCGAGAAATGTCTCGGCTGCCAAAATTGCACGATCGCTTGCCCGTACGGCATCCCGAAGTTCGACGAAGAGCAGAAGCTAATGTATAAGTGCGACTTGTGCATCGACCGAACGAAAGACGACATTCCGCCGATGTGCGCGAGCGTCTGTCCGACGAATACGCTGCAGTGGATCTCGAAGGAGGAGCTCGCCGCGAAGAAGAAGAAACATACGCTCGATAATGAGAATTGGGTCGCGAGCGCACCCTATCTTGAGAACGAAACGAACGTGCGCATCAACCTGCCGGGCATTCTGCAGGGCACGGCGAAATTATTCTGAATAAGGAGGGCGAAACGGAATGAGCGAAAAACAACCGGACCGAAATAACAAGATTCCGTTCGAAGAGGATAACTACACGCACAATATCCGCAAGAACGAGGAACGGAGATTGGATCGGCGGACGTTCATGAAGACGATCGTCGGAGCCGCCGGCGTGTTCGCGGTCTCGACGCTGCCTTGGGGGGCGCTCGCGATGCGCGAGCTCGCGAACGGCGGCGAGAAGTCGTACGCGAAGGCCGCGATCCCGGGATCGGCCGGGCTACGCGTCGGAGAAGCGGTCGAATTCGCTTACCCTTCGGAGCATGATACGGCGCTGCTCATCCGGCTCGGAGAGAACGAATACAAGGCGTACCAGAACGCTTGTACGCACTTGCGCTGCCCCGTCGTCTGGGACGGAGGCCGTACGGAGCTCGTGTGCCCGTGCCATCACGGCTTCTTCGACCCCGCGAACGGCGCGCCGACCGCCGGCCCGCCGCGCCGGCCGCTGCCGGAAATCGCGCTGTCCGTCGAGGCGGACGGCGTATACGCGATCGGAGTGAAACGATATGAAGCGTAGCTGGCGCGGCGTTCTGCTTATGTGTCTGGTCTTGTTCCTGAACATCGTCTTCACGCAGAAGGCGATTCATCAATATTATTATGAACATTATGTCGCGACGATCGTCTACGCCGCGTTGAACGTGATTTTGTTCCCGATCGCCGTCTGGTTGTATCGCGTCGAAAGGAAGGTGCGCTGATGACGGCCTTCAACGCATTCGTATTGGAGCTTTGCTTCGTGGGCGGGGAACGGGACGCGTCGGCGATGGGATCGAAGGTTCGAAGCGACGTTCGCGCGTTGTTCGGCGACGCGTTCCTGCACGTCGAGGAGAAGGTCGCGGAGGGCGCGCGGATCGTGACGGCCGAAGTTCGCGGCGTCGGGGAATGGGAGGACGAACGCGAGCTGGTCGAATACGTCGAGCGGGCGGCGGACGAGGAATTGGCCGCCGCGCTGTACGGGTACCGGGTCGAAATTTTCCGAACGAAGCGGGGGAAAGGCGGGTGCAGAGCCTGTGGATAACGGATGGAGCCCGGAGTTGATCGAGCCGTTCGTCGGAAAGTCGGTGCTCGTCTCGATCCAGGGCCCGGCGGGCGAGGCGGTCGGGAAGCCCGTGCCGAAGCGGGTGGCGAAGATCGTGGAAGACGGAGCGTACGTGAAAGTGTATTTCGACGCCGCGACGTTCGTGGCCGTCCCCCGCAGGGGCGCGGCCTCCGTCACGAACGAATCCTTCACCGCGGTCGACGAAACGAAGGAATTGACGTATAAGATGACTTTATGCAAGTCGTGGCTCGTCTGAGCGGCGGAAGAGGAAGATCATGCGGGAGAGGAGGGCGTTGGCGCCTATGATACGCATCTTAATCGTGGACGATCATGCGCTCGTTCGTTCCGGCTTGTCCGCGCTGCTCGGGTCGAAGCCGCATTTGAACGTCGTCGGAGAAGCGGCGGAAGGGAACGAAGCGATTCGCAAAGCGGCGGAGCTGTCGCCGGACGTCGTGCTGATGGACCTGAGCATGCCCCTGGGCAAGGACGGTTTAAGTACGACGTCGGAACTGAAGAAGGCGCAGCCGAACGTACAGGTTCTAATTTTAACGATGCACGACGACGAGGAATATTTATTCCGCGCGATTCATGCGGGAGCGTCCGGATACCTCTTGAAGAGCGCGCCCCACGACGAGCTCGTATCCGCGATCGAGACCGTCTACGGAGGGAATGCGTATTTAAACCCGAACGCCACCAAACGGCTCATGTCCGAGTACCTCGACCGTCTAAAGCGCGGCGAAAACATCGATACGTACGAGTCGTTGTCCGACCGGGAGAAGGAGGTTTTGGCGCTGATCGCCAAAGGGTATTCCAACAAGGAAATATCCGAGCACTTGATGATCAGCGTCAAGACGGTCGAGACGCACAAAGGGAATCTAATGGAGAAGCTGAACGTACGCACCCGGCCGGAGCTCGTGAAATACGCGGCGAAGAAGGGGCTGCTTCACTTCGATTAATAGGGAGGAAGGTTTCCTTGCCCCATCGGCGAAAACAATTCGAACATCCGGTGTATCCCGAGGTGATCGGGGAACACGTCAATACGCTGTTGCGGCGGATCGACGACGGCGGCTTGGAGGGCGAGGCGAAGGAGCGACTAAGAGACACGTTGTATCAGCTGCTCGATTTAAAGACGGCGCTCGACGAGTCGTCGATCGTGGCCGTCACGAATCGTCGGGGCGACATTACATATGTGAACGATACGTTTTGCCGCGTCTCGAAGTATTCCAGAGAGGAGCTTCTCGGGCAGGATCACCGGATCATCAATTCCGGTCACCACTCCAAGGCGTTCTTCCGAGAGCTGTGGGCGACGATTTCGCGCGGCGGCATCTGGAAGGGCGAGGTGAAAAACCGCGCCAAGGACGGGACTTTCTATTGGGTGAATACGACGATCGTCCCGTTCCTAGGAGAAGACGGCGTCCCGTATCAATATCTTGCGGTTCGCAGCGAGATTACGCAGCTCAAGGAAGCCGAGGAAGAGCTTCAGCTTATGATGAACAAGATGATGCAAGTGCAGGAGGAGGAGCGAAGGAGATTGTCCCGAGAGCTGCATGACGGGCTCGGGCAGTCGCTCTTCTCCCTCTTGATCCGCATCGACAAGCTGGCCGACGAGACGGGGCGCGAGGAGTTCGGCGACGTGCGCAGGCAGATCGAGCACTTGATTCAAGACGTACGGGGCATGTCGTGGGCGCTCCGTCCTTCCGTGTTGGACGATCTGGGCCTCGCGCCCGCGATTCGAAGCCATGTCCAAATCTACGGCGAGCATTACGGCATCGAAGTTCGCACCCGCATCGGGCTGAAGGACCGGCTGCCCGACGACGTCGAGACGGCCGTGTACCGCGTCGTGCAAGAGGCGCTGACGAACGTCGCGAAGTACGCGGACGTGACGGAGGCCGATCTGGAGATCGTCGCGAAGGACGGCTTCGCTTCGGTCGTCGTCGAAGATCGCGGCGTCGGCTTCGACGCGTCCGCAATCCGCCGCGGCGTCGGGTTGTTCGGGATGGAGGAGCGCGCGAAGGCGGTCGGCGGATCGCTGCGCGTGTCGTCGACCCCGGGAACCGGGACCCGCGTCGAGCTGTCCGTGCCGATCGCGGCGCCGGAGGAGGACGCGCTCGATTCCGGGAGAGGCAATTCCGGAAAAATATAGTATACTGTCTGGTATCGAGTACAAGTACCATGACGGCATGGGCGCGAAACGGGGGACGGTTACGATGTTGAACATCTTGATTTTTGCAGGGCTGGCCGAAGCGGTCGGCGCCTCCGCGGTCCGGCTCGAGACGGAGCTGCCCGCGACGGTGGCGGACGCGAAGCGCGCCTTCGCGGAAGCGTATCCGGTCGCGTCGGATCGGCTCGCGAGCTGCTTCGCGGCGATTAATCAGGAGTACGCCGGCGATGAGGCGATCATTCATCCGGGCGACGAGGTGGCGTTCCTGCCGCCGGTCAGCGGCGGATGAACGAGGCGTCGAGACGATTTCAACGCACGGCCGTCGGCGTCGAGGAGGCGCGCCTTCGCCTCCTCGCGCACGCCGCGCCGGTCGGCGTCGAGCGAGTGCCGCTGGCGGCGGCGTACGGCCGGCTGGCGGCCGAGCGGGTCGCCGCGGCGGACCCGGTGCCGCACTTCCGCCGCTCGGGCATGGACGGCTACGCCGTTCGGGCCGCCGACACGGCGGGCGCGGCATCGGAGTCGCCCGTCTTGCTGCGCGTCGTCGGCGCGGTCGCCTGCGGCGACGTGCCGGAGACGGCGCTGGCCCCCGGCGAGGCGATGCGCGTCATGACCGGCGCGATGCTGCCGGAGGGCGCCGACGCCGTCGCGATGCTCGAAGCCGTCGCGGAGACGACGGTCCGGGGCGCCGCGCACGTCGTCCTTCGCCGCTCGGCGGCGCCCGGCGCGAACGTGAGCGCGATCGGCTCCGACGTCGAGGCCGGGACGACGGTCGTCGAGCCGGGCCGCCGGCTCGGTCCGGCCGAAATCGCGCTGCTCGCGACGGTCGGCCGGACCCATGCGAACGTGTATCGCAAGCCGCGGGTAGCGATTCTGGCGACCGGCTCGGAGCTGCTCCCTCCCGAAGCGCCGCTCGTTCCGGGCAAGATCCGCAACAGCAATGTCTACATGTTGGCGGCGCAGACGATCGCCGCGGGCGCGGAGCCGGTGCCGCTTTGCGCCGCCCCGGACGACATGGCCCGCATCGCGGCCGCGGTGGAGGAAGGGCTGTCGTCGTGCGATCTTACGATTACCACGGGCGGCGTGTCCGTCGGCGATTACGACGTCGTTACGGACCTGCTCCACGAGTGGGACGGCGAGCTGCTCTTCAATAAGGTGCGGATGCGTCCCGGGAGCGTCACGTCCGCAGGCGCCCGCCGAGGGAAGCTGCTGCTTGCGCTGTCGGGCAATCCGGGCGCTTGCTTCGCCGGCTTCGAGCTGTTCGCGCGGCCGGTCATTCTCGCGCTGCAAGGCGATCCGCGGTCCGGGCCCGCGGCGTTCGAAGCGCGGCTCGCCGAGGCGTTCCCGAAGCCGAACGCATACCCGCGCTACGTGCGGGGCCGCTGGTGGAGCGAGTCCGGCGTCCTGTACGCCGCGGCGGGCGGCGGCGACCGGTCGAGCCGGATGCTGCCGGGGCTCGGCGCGGACTGCTTCGTCGTCATCCCGCCCGGCGGAAGCGGGACCGCGGCCGGCACGCTCGTGACCGTCGTACCGTTGCGCGGATAAGAGAGGGGCTTCTGCGGTGAAGGAACGACTTACGGTGGTGCAAATCGTCGGATATAAGAAAACCGGGAAGACGACGCTCGTCTGCGACTTGGCGGAGCGGTTCGCCGGGCTCGGGCTGCGGGTCGGGACCGTGAAGCACGACGGTCACGACTTCGACCCGGACGTCCCCGGCACCGACTCGTGGAAGCATCGCCGCGCCGGGGCGGCCGTCACGGCGGTCGTCTCGGCGCGGCGGACGGCTTGGTTCGAGGAACGTCCGTCCGAACTCGACGACGTCTTGTCCCGCATGGCGGGGCGGGTCGACCTAGTACTCGTGGAAGGCTGGAAGCGGGAGAAGTATCCGAAGCTGGCGCTCGCCCACTCGGCGGAACAGCTGTCGCTGCTGAACGAGCTGGACGGCGTAATCGCGGCCGCGAGCTGGGATGCCGCGACGCGGGAAACGTTGGCTCGGGAGGGGCGCCTGCCGACGTTCGACTTCGGCGAGACGGAGCGGATTGCAGCTTACTTAATTGAACGTTTGAAGCATTAATTGGAAGGCGGGGCCGACATCGGCTGCGCTTTTTTTTGTTGAGCCGGAAGTCCTCCATTCCAAATTGGCTTGTTACGGTGCGGGGCGGCGTCGCGCGTCTCTCCCGACTCCTTCTCCTCGAGCTCCCTTGGCTCAGCTGTCGGACCTTTTCGGAGGAAGCTGACTGAACGTGAAATCGAGGGAAAACGCATAATGAAAACAAACAATTCTGTACAAAAACGAACCCAAACGGTACAATGGGGTATGAGAACGGAACAAAACGGAAAACGGAGGCGTTACGATCATGGAATTTCGTCAAGCGGCTACGGCCGAAGCTTCGAAGAGCTACGACACGGAGAAGCTTCGCAAAGAATATTTGGTGGAATCGTTATTCGTCCCGGGCGAGCTGAAGCTCGTGTACAGCCATGTCGACCGGTACATCATCGGCGGCGTCGTGCCGACGAACGCGGCGGTCGCTCTTGAAGTCGACCTGAAGCTTATCGGCGCGAACTCCTTCCTCGAGCGCCGCGAGATCGGCATCGTCAACATCGGCGGCGCCGGCACGGTGACGGCGGACGGCGTCGACTACGCGATGGACGCGAAGGACTGCCTCTACATCGGACGCGGCACGCAGGCGGTCTCGTTCGCGAGCGCCGACGCGTCGAACCCGGCGAGATATTACCTGATCTCGGCTCCGGCGCATATGACGTACCCGACCGTGAAGGCGGCGCTCAGCGAAGCGACGCCGCAGCATCTCGGCAGCATCGCCAACTCGAACGAGCGCACGATTTATAAATACATCCACGCCGACGGCATCCAGAGCTGCCAGCTCGTGCTCGGCATGACGCTGCTGAAGCCGGGCAACATGTGGAACACGATGCCGTCGCACACGCACGAGCGCCGCTCCGAAGTATACCTGTACTTCGATATGCCGGAAGACGGCGTCGTCTTCCACATGATGGGCGAGCCGACCGAGACGCGGCACCTCGTCGTTCGCAACGAGCAGGCGGTCATCTCGCCGAGCTGGTCGATCCACTCGGGCGTCGGCACGAGCAACTATACGTTCATCTGGGCGATGGCGGGCGAAAACCAGTCGTTCTCCGACATGGACATGATCCCGATGAAGGCGCTTCGGTAAGAGCCGTCGATGCTGGCCGTTCAACGACACGAGCACATCATACGGACGCTTGCCCGCGAGCGGACCGTCCGGGTCGCGGAGCTCGCCGCCGCGCTCGGGGTTACGGAGAAGACGGTCCGCGAAGACTTGGAGAAGCTTGAGGAGAAGGGGCTGCTCCGCCGCATTCACGGCGGGGCGGTCGCGGCGACGGACGAAGGCGAGCCGATGCTGCCGCCCCCGGTGCCGAATACGAAGTATCCGGCGGAGAAGGCGAGCATCGCGTCGCGCGCGGCGGCGGCGATCCAGCCGGAGGAGATCGTCGCGCTCGACGGCGGCAGCACGACGCTCGAAATCGCGAAGCTGCTGCCGAACGCGCCGATCACGGTCGTAACGAACGACCTGTTCATCATCGCGGAGCTGTCCCGCAAGGAACAGATTCGCCTCGTGGTGCCCGGGGGGTATCGAGAGCGGAATCTGCTCGTCGGACCCGAAGCGGTGGAGTTCGTCCGCGGCCTGAACATTCACAAGGCGTTCTTGTCGGCGACGGGCATTCATCCGGAATACGGGCTGACGGTGTTCACGGGAACGCAGCTGCCGATGAAGCGGGCGCTCGTCGAGAGCGCCGGCGTCGTGCATTGCGTCGCGGACCGGAGCAAGTTCGGCCGCAGCGCGCTCGTGACGTTCGCGTCGCTCGGCGAGATCGACACGATCTACACCGATGCGGGACTGCCGAAATCCGTCGCGGACGAATATCGGGCCGCCGGCGTCGCCGTCGATTGCGGATACGAGGAAGAAGGAGAGGATCATCCATGAGCAAGCTGTTCGACTTAACGGGGAAAGTCGCGGTCGTGACGGGCGCGGGACGCGGGCTCGGCCAAGGTCTCGCTCTCGGGCTCGCGGAAGCGGGCGCCGATCTGGCGCTCGTCGTCAACCGGACGGCGCCGGAGGAGACGTTAAAGGCGGTCGAAGCGCTCGGACGGAAGGCGGTCGTCGTGGAAGCCGACCTGTCCTCCGAAGAGGGAGCGGCCCGCGTGTCGGCCGCCGCGTTGGAAGCGTACGGCAAGGTCGACATCTTAGTGAACAACGCGGGCATCATCCGCCGGACGCCGGCGGCCGAGCACAGCTACGCGGATTGGCAAGAGGTGCTGGACGTCAACTTGAACTCCGTCTTCCTGCTGAGCCAATCGCTCGGTCGAGAGATGGTGAAGCAGGGCTCCGGCAAAATCATTAACATCGCTTCGATGCTTACGTTCCAAGGCGGCATCAACGTCCCGGGCTACACGGCGAGCAAGCACGCGGTCGCCGGCCTGACGAAGGCGCTCGCGAACGAGTGGGCGGGCCGGGGCGTCAACGTCAATGCGATCGCCCCGGGGTATATGTCCACGGACAATACCGAGGCGCTGCGGAACGACGAGACGCGCAACCGCCAAATTCTCGAGCGCATCCCGTCGGGACGTTGGGGTACGCCGGAAGATATGAAAGGTCCGGTCGTCTTCCTCGCGTCGTCCGCCTCCGATTATATGAGCGGCCACGTGTTGTGCGTGGACGGCGGATGGATGACAAGATAAAAGTCGAATAACGTAACATCGCGTCGACCGGTCGTGTCGACGCGCGTCGAGGCGCCTTCGGGCGCCTTTTCTTTTTACCAAATCTTTTTTGTCCAAGCGGTGTAACTTTTTGGGTTTTCGCTGCGTCTTAGATGTAGTGCAATCGGCATGGGAGGGACTATATAGAGATGGATGCGGATAGAACGGGGCAATCGGCCCCAGGAACGCTGCTTTCCGTGCGCGGCGCGGAGCGGACGTTCCAGGTCGGCGGACAGAAGATTCCCGTGCTGAAGGGAATCGACATGGAGCTGCGCCCGAACCAGCTGGTCATGCTGAGAGGGAGATCCGGCTCGGGGAAGACGACCCTGCTCAATATGCTGGGCGGCCTCGACGTGCCGACGAAGGGCGAGATCGTCTTTCACGGCCATGCGTTTCATAAGCTGGGGGACGAAGAACGGACGGCGATTCGGCGGGAGAAGATCGGATTCATTTTCCAGACGTATGCCCTTATGCCCTTATTATCCGCTTGGGAGAACGTGGAGCTGTCGCTCCGCATGGCGGGCGCGCCCCGCGGCGAATGGAAGGCTCGCGTCTCGCATTGCCTCGAGCTGGTCGGATTGACGAAGCGGGCCGATCACCGTCCGTACGAGTTGTCCGGGGGCGAGCAGCAGCGCGTCGCCATCGCGAAGGCGATCGCGCACCGCCCGGCGATGCTGCTGGCCGACGAGCCGACGGCGGAGCTGGACAGCCAGATGGGCGCGCAGGTGATGGCCGTGTTTCGCGAAATCATCGCGACGGAGAACGTTACGATTTGTATGACAACTCACGATCCTACGATTTTGGAGGTTGCCGATCATGTTTATGAGATGGTGGACGGACGCTTCAAGGCGTCCTAACCGTTCCGCGCGCGTCGCGTTCGCATTGACTTTGGCGGCGGCGCTCGCCGTCACCTCCGGCTGCTCGCTGTTGCCGAAGGAAGCCGAGGAGGAAGTGCTGCCGACGATTACGCCGCCGAAGCTGTCGGAGAAGCCGACGTACGACGTTCGCGTCGAGACGATCGAGCAGAAGGTGCAGGGCATCGGCAAAATTATGTCGCTGCGCGAGGAGAACCTGTTCTTCACGAGCAGCGGCGAGACGGGCGGCGCCGGCAGCTTCCGCGTCAAGGAAGTGTACGTGAAGTCGGGCGAGACGGTCGCGGCGGGCGATTTGATCGCCGTGCTGGACGTCGCCGAGAAGGAGCGCGAGCTGCGCCGGCAGAAGCTCGAGTTCCGGCAGGAAGAGCTGAAGATGATCGACATTCTCCGCAAGGCGGACGAATACGAGCCGGAGGAGTTGGAGCAGCTGAAGGTCGATTTCGAGCTGAAGCGGACGACGCTCGTCGAGCTGGAAGAGACGATCGCGAACGCGCAGCTGACGGCGCCGTTCGACGGCTCGGTCGTGTCGCTTAAGGTGAAGGCCGGCGATACGGTAGCGGCGTACGACACGATCGCGGTGCTCGCGGACTTGTCCGAGCTCGCCGTGGCGGTCGACTTCTCGCGGGACGATCTGAATAAGGTCGCCGTCGGCATGGACGCGGTCGTCAGCATCAGCGCGGCCGGCGAGCATAAGGGGAAGGTCGAGCGGCTGCCGACGGCCGAAGAAGACAATAACAACGGCAACCCGAATCCGAATCAGCCCGAGGAGGATTCGGTGGACAACTATTTGCTCGTCGAGCTCGAGTCGTGGCCGGAAGGCGTGACGCGCGGCACGCCGCTCAGCGTGACGGTCGTTACGGATCGGATCGAGCAAGCGGTCGTCATTCCGCCGGCGGCGCTGCGATCGTATAACGGCCGAAGCTACGTGCAGGTCGTAGACGGCGAGGGGAACAAGGCGGAGGTGGACGTCGAGGTCGGCAAGCAGACGTCGACGCAGGTTCAGATCGTGAAGGGGCTCGAGCCCGGACAGAAAGTAGTTGGTCGCTAATGGGACTCCTTCTATTACGGTTTCTTTACCGTAAGATGTGGAACACCCGCTGGCTGACGATCTCGACCTTGATCGGCTTGATCGTGGCGGTGGCTTTCACGACCAGCATTCCGATGTATTCGGACGGCGCCTTGAAGCGGGTCGTCTCGTCGTCGCTGAAGGAAAACAGCGAAGGCTTCCCCGCCGGCTCGCTGCTCATGCGCTATCAAGCGACGGGCAGCGACAAGGCGGATCTGGACGCGTTCGCGGACGTGAAGCGGTTCATCGAGGAAGACGTCCCGGCGCGCGTCGGCTTCCCGTTCGCGACTTACGTGCAGGCGGTCTCGATTCGCGGCGCGCAGCTCGCGGTCGTCGACCCGAGTACGGTAGACCCGAGCAAGCGGCGCCAGATGACGTTAACGGCGATGAGCGACTTCGGGGAGCATGCCGAGCTCGTGAACGGCGCGTTGCCGTCCGCGGAAATCAAGAACGGCGTCATCGAGGCGGTCGTGCTCGAGGAAGGCGCGTTCCGCAACTCGTTCCGCGTCGGCGACGAATTTTATTACCCGGCGTTCGGCGGGAACGAGCAGCTGCGGGTGAAGGTCGTCGGCGCGTACGTGCCGAAGGACGACACAAGCCCGTACTGGTATCAAGGGCTCGAAGGACTCGTCAACACGCTCGTCGTCGACGAATCGCTCATGATGAACGAGCTGCTGCAGAAGCGGGGGCTTCCGATCAATCTGGCGACTTGGTATTACGCCTTCGACCTTCGGGAGATTCAGACGAGCGACTTGTCGCCGCTGTCGTCCTCGCTGTCGCGGCTCGACATCGAACTGTACCAGCATCTGCAAGGGACGCAGGTCGACTTGTCGTTCCGCGACATGCTGCAGGACTTCCGCTCGCAGAGCCTGCAGCTGCAGCTGCTGCTCTTCACGCTGGCGGCGCCGATGATCGCGATGGTGTTCTATTACATCTCGATGAACGCCAAGCAGGCGCTCGACCGGCAGCGGAGCGACATCGCGGTGCTGCGCAGCCGCGGCGCCGGAACGAAGCAAATTATTTGGATGTACTTATTGGAAGGCTTCATCTTGGGCGGCATCGCGCTCGTCGTCGGCCCGATGCTCGGCTGGTTCATGGCGAAGAGCATCGGCTCGGCCAGCGGCTTCCTGACGTTCGTCGACCGCCAGTCGATTCCGGTCGGCTTCGGCACGGACGCCATGCTGTACGGTATTGCGGCGGTGCTGATCGCGGTCATCTCGACCGTCATTCCGGCGATTCAATCCGCGCGGTCGTCGATCGTCGGATTGAAGCAGCAGATGGCCAGGGCGAACAAGGCGCCGGCGTGGCAGCGATACTTCCTGGACGTCGCCTTGATCGGCGTCGTCGGCTACGGCTGGTATTTGTTCAAGGAACGCCAGATGATTTCGATGCAAACCGGGTTGACGACGGATCAACTGCAGGTGCAGCCGACGCTGTTTTTCGTGCCGGCGCTTGCGATTTTCTCGATCGGGCTGTTATGCTTACGACTGTTCCCGTTGATCTTGAAGCTGTTCAATTGGCTCGGGCGATCGTATTTGCCCGTTCCGCTCTATTTGACGCTGACGCAATTATCCCGTTCTTCGAAGTCGTATTATCCGTTGATGCTGCTGCTCATCTTGACGCTCGGCCTCGGCGTGTACAACTCCGCCGCGGCGCGGACGATCGACCTGAACTCGACGGAACGGACGCTGTACCAATACGGTACCGACGTCGTCGTCCAGACCGTGTGGGAAGGCTTCGTCGAATCGAGCGGACCGCCGCCGGGCTCGCAAAACCCGGGCGGCCAACCCGTAGGACAGCCTGGAGGTCAACCGGGCGGTCAGCCCGGAGGCCAACCCGGCGGGCAGCCGGGCGGACAGCCGGGAGGCGGGGCGCCTCCTCCGCAGCAGGTGTTCTACATCGAACCGCCGTTCCAGGTGTTCGAGGAGCTGCCGGGCGTGGAGCACGCCGCTCGCGTCCTTCAGACGAAGGGCAGCGTCGTCATCTCCGGCAAGTCGATCGGCACCGGTACGATCATGGGCATCGACAACGACAAATTCGCCGAGGTCGCATGGTGGCGGAACGATCTGTATCCGGCGCACCCGTTCTTGTACCTGGATCTGATGGGCGATTTCGAGCAAGCGTTGATCATTCCGCAGAACGTCGCGGATAAATATCAATTGAAGCCCGGCGATTTGGCGTCGATCAGCATCTCGGGCCAGCTCATCGAATTCGTCATCGTCGGGACGCTGCCGTATTGGCCGTCGCAGTACCCCGACGTCACGCCGTTCTTCATCGCCAACCTCGAGTACATCTACGATCAGGTGCCGATCATTCCGTACGAGGTGTGGCTGAAGATGGAGCCGGACGCGCGGGTGACTCCGATCGTCGAAGCGCTGCAGGGGAAGGGCATCGATCTCGCGTCCGTGAAGGACGTGCGGAACGAGCTGATCGTGCAGCAGAAGCATCCGGCGCGGGGCGGCGTTTTCGGAATACTGAGTTTGGGCTTCTTGGTTTCGGTCATCATCTCGTTAATCGGATACATTCTGTATTGGTTCTTTAATTTATCGAGCCGCGTCGTGCAATTCGGCGTGCTGCGTGCGATGGGGCTGTCGCGTCGAGGGTTGACCGGCATGCTGTTCCTGGAGCAGGCGTTCACCGCGGGTCTCTCGATCGCGCTCGGCCTGACGATCGGCCGCGTCGCGAGCCTCTTGTTCCTGCCGTTCCTGCAGACGACGGAGAGCGCGGCGAGTCAAGTGCCGCCGTTCCGCGTCGTCTTCGAGGCGGGGGACACGTACCAGCTGTACGGCGTCGTCCTCGTCATGGTCGCGCTCGGCGCGGGCCTCCTGCTGACGCATATCCGCAGGCTGCGGGTGCACCAAGCGGTGAAACTCGGAGAGGAGCGGTAACCGATGATTACGTGCGAAGGACTCGTAAAGATTTACAAGACGGACGAGGTCGAGGTCGTCGCCCTCCAAGGCCTCAACCTGACCGTCGAACGCGGCGAGATGATGGCGATCATCGGCAACTCCGGCAGCGGCAAGTCGACGTTCATGAACATTCTCGGCGGGCTCGACCGTCCGTCGGCGGGTACGGTGAGGGTCGGCGACTGGGATTTGCTGAAGATCAGCGACGAACAGCTCGTGGAGTATAAGCGGAGCACCGTCGGCTTCGTCTGGCAAAACAACGCCCGCAACCTGCTCCCGTACCTGACCGCGCTCGAGAACGTCGAGATGCCGATGATGCTCGGCGGAAAGCTCGACCGCGCGTACGCGAAGCAGCTGCTCGAATGGGTCGGGCTGAAGGAACGGATGAACAACAAGCTGCATCAGCTGTCCGGGGGGGAGCAGCAGCGCGTCGCGATCGCGATCTCGCTGTCGAACCGCCCGAAGCTGCTCCTCGCCGACGAGCCGACGGGCTCCGTCGATTCCGCGACGTCGGATCGGATCATGGACATCTTCCGCACGTTCAATCGGGAGCTCGGCGTCACGATCGTCATCGTCACGCACGACCTGGAGCTGGCGGGCAAGGTGGACCGCGTCGTCGCGATCCGCGACGGATTAACGAGCACAGAATTTATTAAGCGCAACCCTGAGCTCGATTCCGCCGTCTATAATACTGAAACCGTTGGAAGGCGCACGGTGAAGGAAGAGCACGAAGCGTACGTCGTCATCGACCGGGCCGGTCGATTGCAAATTCCCAAAGAATATTTGGAAACGCTCGGAATCGGAAACAAAGCGTCGCTCGAATTCGACGGTGAGAAAATCGTCATTAAAGCACCTAAATCACTGGAGGGAAAAGTATGAAGCTTCTTTCGAGGAAATCGAAGCTTACTCGCACGGTGGCCGTCTCGATGGCCTCCGTGCTCAGCCTGTCGGCGCTGGCCGCTTGCTCGCAAGGGGAAGCGCAGACGGACAATACCGAGCGCGTATTGCGAATCGGCACATTGCAAGGCTACGGCGACGACGAATGGTTCCGTTCGCAGTTCACCGAGCTGTTCGAGTTCGCGAATCCGAACATCAAGATCGAGATCGTCCCTGCGGTCGACAGCAGCATGTACCGTTACAGCAGCGAGCCGTACGATCCGTCGAAGCAGCCGGATCCGATGGAAGAGCTGAAGAAGATGATGCAAGGCGATAATCCGCCGGACCTCGTCATGATGGAGTTCAACAACTTGTCCGAGCTCGTGAACGAAAACTTGCTCATGCCGCTCGACCCGCTCATTACGGCGGATAAATTCGACACGAGCAAGATCGTGCCGACCGTGCTCGACGGCATCAAGGAATCGTCTCCGGACGGGAAGCTCTATGCGCTGGCGCCGTTGTTCAGCTCCTCCGCGTTGTTCTACAACAAGAAGATGTTCCAAGACGCGGGGGTCGCGTTCCCGACGGACAACATGACGTGGGACCAAGTGTTCGACTTGGGCCGCCAGCTGTCGGGCGGCGAAGGCGAAAACCAGAAGTACGGCTTCTCGTTCACGACGTACCAAGGCGGAGACTCGTTCTACGAGATGCAGATGTACACCCAACCGCTGCAGCTGAGCTATTACGATCAGACGGGCGACAAGATGGCCGTCGATTCCGACAGCTGGGAGAACGTATGGAAGAAGATCGTCGACCTGCGCAAGCAGAAGATCATCCCGGGTCCTCCGAACTGGGAGGCGCAGCCGATGAAGGAGCCGGGACCGTTCGACTGGGATAACTTCTTGTCGGGCCGTACGGCGATGGCGATTTCGAGCTACTATTATATCAACGAACTTATCAATGCGAACAAGACGGCCGAGACGAACGACAAGCTCGATCCGATCGATTGGGACGTCGTCACGCTGCCGACGCATCCGGAAGCGCCGGGCATCGGCGGGCAGATTTACCTGCAAGGCATGATGGGCATCAACGCGAAAGCGCAAAACGACAAAGACGCATGGGAATTCATGAAGTTCGTCAACGGCGACGACTGGGCACGCTTGAAATCCAGAAGCCAAGGCACGCTTGTTTCGAACAAGGAGTATCTCCAGCCGAAGGAAGGCATGAGTTACAACATCGGCGCGTTCTATCAGCTCAAGCCGGCGCCGATCCAAGACGAGATGGAGATGTACCGCAAGTACCCGAACATCTATATGGTGCAGTCTATCGGTCAGCAGAAGTTCCAAGAAGTGCTCGACGGCAAGAAGGAAGTGCGTCAAGCGCTCAAGGAATGGCAGACGGAAGGCGACGCGATGCTGCAGCAGATGCGCGAGGACCCGAACTTCCAAGGCGGGAACTGGGGCGAGCCGGGCATGCCGGAACCGCTGCCGATCGACACCGAAGCGAAAGCCGAAGAGGCTGCAACGGAAGAAGCTGTCGAAGTCACCGAATAATGAAATTACGAAAAAGAAACCTCCGACGCGCGATCGGCGCGCTAGGAGGTTTCTTTTTTTCATCCAAGCAGCTTAGCCTTGCAGAAGGAACGTCTGATGCGCGGTCCACGCGCCGTTGTCCGTCTGGTACAGCAGGTGGAGTCGATCGACGACGAACGAGAAGGCAAGCGGGATCGGCCGCAGACTGGAATAAATATCGTGCATCTCGTCGCCTCCGACGCCCTGGGCGACGGTCAGATGCGGGGTGAAGCTGTATTTCCGTTCGCGGACGGCGAGGGGACCGTCGCATACCGCTTCATGCAGTCGTTCCAACGGCTTCGGGTTTTCGAGCGCCATGTAGACGACGTTGGAAACCGGATAAAACGTCGAAAATCGGTTCAGCTTCACTTCGACCGGCGGCAGCTTCGCCGCGACGTCGCTTAGTCGCTCCACGGCGTTCGCAAGCGTCGGCGGATCCCACGATTCGGACTCTCGGATCGTCAGGTGCGGCTGGATGAGGCTGTAATGCGGGTCGAACCGCTTGCGATAACTGTTGGCCGCGTCCTGTACGTCCTTCGGAGGAAAGATGACGATGCCGAAATTCACCTGTACCGCCTCCTTCATCGAGCTTGGTATTCTTTATTATACCGTATCCTACTCGTTTCATAAGGAGAAATTTCACGCGTCGTGATATAATGGAGCGTACGAACGAGAGGAGGAACACCATGGGGAAGAGCGTTCATAGCCGGGCCGTTCGCGAAGCGGTGCTGCGGAAGTTGGAGCAGCGCGGCGTACGGTTGGAAGATATCGCGGAGATCGTCATGGAGATGCAGCGTCCGTATCATCCGCACCTGACGATGGAGGCTTGTCTCGACAGCGTGGCGGCGGTATTGGAGAAGCGGGAGATGCAGCATGCGCTGCTCGTCGGCATCGAGATGGACGTGCTCGCGGAGCAGGGGAAGCTGTCCGAGCCGCTGCAATCGCTCGTGGCGTCGGACGAAGGGTTGTTCGGCTGCGACGAGACGTTGGCGCTCGGATCCGTGTTCGGATACGGCAGCATCGCGGTCACGACGTTCGGCCATCTCGATAAGCATAAGATCGGTATCATCAAGCGGCTCGACACGAAGATCGGCAAGGGCGTCCACACGTTCCTCGACGATCTGGTCGCCAGCGTAGCGGCTTCCGCCGCGGGGCGCATCGCGCACCGGGCGAGAGACGAGGAGGAGCGGCTTTCGGACGCGATCGCTGCGGCCGGCTCCGAAGAAAGCGCGTAAGCAGATGCATGGAACGGCGACCCTAAGGGCACCATGAGAACACATTACTTCCAACGGGAGCGTGTTCGAACAGCTATGGCATGGGTGTACTGGGGTCGCTTATACAATACGAAATTTCAGGCGAGCTGCCTGGCGAAGCGAATGGAAGAAGACTGGTGGATTTACGGGTACGAAAGTCCGCAGTACGTCGAAATTTTCTGTTCGAGGAAGGGCCGCTACGGCGTGCGATACAGAATGTAATTCGCCGCGGCCCATTCCCCTTGACAATGACGTTATCATTCGTTATATTTATATATGGTTTCGAATTTTTACGATGCGTCGCGGGGTGGAGCAGTCCGGTAGCTCGTCGGGCTCATAACCCGAAGGTCGCAGGTTCAAATCCTGTCCCCGCAACCAACCTTTCTTAAGGGCCTTTAGCTCAGTTGGTTAGAGCGGTCGGCTCATAACCGATTGGTCACAGGTTCGAGTCCTGTAGGGCCCATATTGCATTATGCTTGCACTTATGATGGAACCCGTTGGAAGAAGCGAGAGAATCGCGCCTTCCAACGGGTTTTTTCGTGAAGTCATCGTCATCGTCACGCTCTAGGTTCGTCGCCGACCGAATCGCCGGCCATGTTCGCCGCTCCGATCGCTTCGACCCTTGCGACCTCCTTTTTTACCCGTTCGTCGATTTCATGGATTTCTTCGACGGATCGGGTGGAGACGACGACTTCTTCGAGATCGACGGGCGTCTTCACTACGTCGATCCGCTCCTCCTTCACGGGGATTCGGATTTCTTCCGTCACGATTCCATCCGGTTCGCCGGGGCGGGCGCTCGTTCGCTCGATAACGACTTCCTCCCGTCGGATCGGTACTTCGATCGTTCGTTTCTCCTCAACGACTTCCTTTCGGATCGCGACGTCTCCCGTTCGCACTCGCTCCTTGCGAATGTCCAGACGCTCTTCGCGAAGGCGCAATGTCGCCGATTCGGCTTCCTCCGGTACGGATTCGACCGACGGACGGGTCGTCCCTCGCCGAGGCGGAGACAGCAAGCTCGCCGCGATGCCGAGCGCGGCTCCGACCGCGACGGCGCCGCCGATCCCGACGCCGGGCAGCGCGAACCCCGCGATCGCGCCTAAGACGGCGCCGGCGATTGCCCATAACACCATACGCATGATCATCGTTGCTTCATCCCTCCGAATAGGTTTCTGCCCCGCTTGCGCAGGGCGCAGCGGGGCAGATGGACAATCCGACGATTTACCGGTATGCGTCCGTCTCCGTCACGACGGCGTCCCCGTCGGTTTCGACATGCGCCACTTCCTTGTGGAGCACTTCGTCGACGCATTCGGTCTCTTCGACTTCGCGCTTATGGGCCGAAATTTCTTCGCGGACGACCGTGCGCTTGTCGACGTCTACGCGTTCCGCCGTTACGGGAATATGAACGGTCTCTTCTTCGGCGATAGGTTCGCTCGAAGGCGAATGATCGAGGGCGCGGCGCTCGATAACGACTTCGTCGTGCGCGACCGGAACGGCGACGCGTTGCTGTTCCTCGACGATGTCCTTATGCAGGACGACCTCGCCGGTTTTCACGCGGTCTTTCCGAATTTCCAGCTCTTCCTCGCGCAGGCGCAGCGTGGCGTCGTCTTCGGCCGCGAACTCCGTATCCGCGAACTCTTCGTCCGCAAATTCCGTGTCGGCGACCCGGCTTTCCTCGAATTCCTCTTCTTGCATCCCGCCCTTAAACAACCGATCGAAAAAACCCATAATGGCGAAACCTCCTCAAAGAGTAATGAGTGCCGTGCCGTTATAGATTGCCCGGGCGAACGAAGCATATGTAATTCGGCAACCATGCACATAATGGGAAATCAAAACGCCTCGTACGCGCTATGGCAAGCTTGGCGTTCGAGGCGCATCTATCGTTATCTGCTCGTCTTCGACGTCGGATTCAGCCGCGCCTTCCCGTCCGGCATCAGCTCTAAGTCCAGCTTATCCTCTTCGCTGTCGATCCCGAAGTCGTTCTTCAATCCCGGCGGTCGGTTGTTCATGATCTGATCGTCTTCGCCGTCTTTGATCGCTTTGCCAGCCATGTTCCTGGACCCTCCTTGATATTGTTAAGTTAATCGTTAGGGGTACGATCCAAATACAGCCTCGTCACGGTCGTGGAATCGCCCTTTCGAATGTCCTGATCCGTCGCACGCTTCTCCAACGCATCGTGCGTATTCATCCCGGGAGCGACGGTCGGCGCCTGCTTCTTCTTGCGCATTGGGTTTTATCCTCCTATGGGCGACGTCCCGTCGGTCGCGGAACGAGGGAGGGCCGTCGCGGGACTATTTGCGGCGAACCGGCTTCGCGCCCACTGGCGCGTCGCCGGCGATAGAAGCTTGGATGTTATCCAAGATGCCTTCCACGGCATTCGCGATGCCGTCCGTCGCGGCGATGTTCTCCTGACCGGCGGGCGTCGGAATGCCGCCGGTTTCGAAAGCGGTTTGCTCTTTCAGTTGTTTCTCCATCCCGGTTCGTTCCTCCTTGGACCGTTATAAGCTAGCGGTCGTCCTCGATCTCGTCCACCCGGTCTTCCCGTTGTTCCTGATTGTATTCTACGCCCGGCGCGTTCAGCTGCTCGTCTTCGCGTTCGTCGATGATGTCTTCTTGTCGTTCCTGCTGCATCTCCTGTCTCATGTCGTCGCCGCCGCATGCCGTAAGGCCGAGCGCCAAGCTAAGCAGGAGCGCCCACGCTAAAGTATTCTTTTTCGACATTTCGAACATCCCCCTTGTCATCAATGTAAGCATAGGGTTTGCAACTGAATCGTTTTTATACTGCGCCGGAAGCGCTATAATGGAAGGAACGGGAATGGAAGGGGAGGAAGCGGATGAAGGAGAAGGGCGGAGAAGCGATCGTTCTCTATGATGGAGAATGCAATTTATGCGCGGCCGTCGTCCGATTCACGATCGTTCGGAACCGGAAGGGGACGTTGCGCTATGCGGCCCTCCAATCCGAGACGGGGAGACGGCTGCTCCGGGAGCATGCCTTGTCGGGCGCCGCTTCGCTCGATACGTTCGTACTCGTCGAGGGAGGGGCGGCGTACGTGCGGTCCGGCGGCGCGCTGCGATTGGCGCGTCACCTCGACGGCGGGTGGCCGCTGCTCGCCGCCTTGCTTGCGATTCCGCGATTCGTTCGGGATCCGATCTACTCGTTCGTGGCGCGGAACCGGTACCGTTGGTTCGGGAAGCGGGAGCAATGCTTGTTGATGCGGCCGGAATTTCGAGAACGGTTTTACGATTGAACGAAAAAGAGGCTCGGGGATTCTCGCAGAATCCGCCGAAGCCTCTGCTTCGATTATTTTGCCGCATGCTCCGACGCGTCGCCTTCTGGCGCGCGGCCTTCTTCGTAGGTGCCTGCCGCGCCGGAGCTTTCGCCGCTATCTACGGGAGCATCCGGGTCCGGGATCCGGTTCGTCACGGAGACGAGCTGGTACGTAATATTCTTATACTCGGAGGAAAGGTACGTCTCCGCCTTCGGGTACGAGATGACCATCGGATACATTGCAGCCGGGTCCGGATAGGTCACGCTGTAACGGATGACCGCGGTGTCGTCGATGAAGTCGATGCCTTCGATGCGAACGCCCCAACCTGGGTGCGGCTTCTCGCCCATATCGAGCACGACCTTCTGTACGTCTTTGTTTACGGCCGTCGTAGACGTCTTCACCTCGCCGGATTCGATCGGGTCGACCGGCGGCTCTTCGATCGGCTGCTTCATCTCTTCGACGTAATCGACCGCATTGCGAACCATGACGGCGGCTTCGGCGCGCGTAATCGGCTCCTGCGGGCGGAACTTGCCGTTCTCGTCGAGCTCCGCGATGCCGCCGATGAGCGCATGCTGGATCGCGCCCATATAACCGTCCGAAACTTTCTTTTCGTCTTCGACCATAAGATAGATTTCTGGCCAAGCGTACTCGCCGGTCGCATAGAGACCGTGCATCAGCCATTGAACGAACTGCTCACGCGTCACCGGCGCGTTCGGGTTGACGTCTTTGTCGATCGGCACGCCGTTATGATGCGCGATGATGAACGCTTCGGCGTACCATGCGTCGTTCGGGATTTTCGTGAAATAATCGGTCGCTTCCGGCGCTTTAACGAACGTCATGTGCGCGAGGCTGAGCTGCATGCTCTTCACGATCAGCGGGATCGCTTGCTGCGCGGTTAGCTTCTCGTGAGGGACGAACTTGATTTTATCCACGCCGTTCACGAAGCCGCGATCCCGCAGCTCCATAATTTTATCGGCGTGCGGGACGCCTTTGAGATCGTCGAACGCCAAGGCCGAAGAAGATATCGTTCCGAGAACGATCGCTGCCGCCGCGGTTGCCGTCATCCATTTTTTCATCATTATCGATCACCTTTTTTCTTAAGATTTTGAATGTTTTCTTTCGTTTGCTTACTTAACGCGATTCGTCTCGAATATGTTGCATAGACGATAATGCCGATTTTTCTTTGTGTAGAATCACCTTTTTCATAGCGTTTTATCGGATATTCTGACTATTAAACGGCGCAGCTTCGCAGGTTGTTGCAGGACGAGGAGATTTTTCATCATGAGCGCTTTGCGATTGACAGGGGTCGTCGCGTTGACGATCGTTGGGTTGGGTGCCGCATACGCGGCGGAATTGCCGCTGGCGGTCGGTTTTTCGGTCGGTTTGGGGGCGTTGATCTGGAGCGTGCTGCGCTGCGGCGTCGTGTCGGGACATAAGGCGCTCCTGAGGATGATGGGAGAAGGCGTAGGGCATACGAAGGAAGTGGTATGGATCTTGTTGCTCGTCGGCTTGCTCATCCCGACATGGACGGCCGGCGGGGTTATCGATTATATGGTGGGCGCCGGGTTGCGGCTGCTCGATCCGGCTTGGATCGTCACCTTCGGCTTCGTCTTCGCGTCGATCGTCGCGATGACGCTCGGCACGTCGACGGGTACGCTAAGCTCGGTCGGCATCCCGCTCATGGGCGTCGCCGCCCACCTCGGCGTACCGCTGCCCTTGATGGCGGGGGCGCTCGTCTCGGGCGCGTTCGTCGGCGACCGCACGTCGCCGTTCTCGAGCGCGCACCAGCTCGTCGCTTCGTCCGCCGGCGTGCCGGAACGGTCGCTGTTCCGGCTGCTGCAGCCGACGACCTACGCCGCCTTCGGCATCGCCTTGGCCGTCTTCGCCACGTTCGACGGGGTCGGCGCTTGGGGAGCCGGCGAAGAGGATCTCGGCGTCGTTTACGGCTCCGCGGCCGGCGGGTCATGGCTGCTTGCATTGCCGCCGGCATTGCTTCTGCTCGCGATTATGTTCCGGCTGCGCACGCGTTATGCGTTCGTCGTCGGCATCGTCGCCGGCATTGCGGTCGGGGCGTCGCTGCAGGGCGGCACGGCGCTGCAGTGGATCGGCTGGTTGTGGGGCGGTTATGCGTCTGCGGAGGGCAGCGCCGATCCAGGCTCCGCGGTATCCCATGGCAAAGGGCTGGCGGGTATGGTCGAGCTCGTCGTCTTGATCGCCCTGGCCGGCGCCTATAACGGCATAATGGAGGGCGCCGGCATCGTCCGGCCGATCGCGGCGCGGCTGCTCGGCAAGCGGCCTTCGCTCGTCGGCGCCACGGCGCGCACGGGCTTGTTCGGCCTCGGGCTCGGCCTCGTCTCGTGCACGCAGACGCTGCCGATCATGATGACGGCACGAAGTCTCGCGGCAGCCTGGACCGAACGGTTCCCGCGCGAGCATCTCGCCCGCGTCACCGCCGACACCAGCTTGCTTCTCGCGGCGCTCGTGCCGTGGAACATGATCGCGGTGCTGTGCGGTACGATCGTCGGCGTTCCCGTCGAACGATACGCCCCTTACGCGTTGTTCCTGTGGCTGCCGCCGCTGCTCACTTTAGCATGGAGCGCATGGCGGGGGCGGCGTGTCCGAGCGGTAACTATAAAGGATGCGGATCCGGACGAAGTTTTTTCAGGTCGGGGTTGACAGGTTTTCCGGGAGCATGGTATTATCATATTCCCGGGACGCGTTGTCGGTCGAAGACGCGCGACGCAACTTCACATGACGATCTGTTAGCTCAGCTGGGAGAGCACCATCTTGACAGGGTGGGGGTCAGTGGTTCGAGCCCACTACAGATCATAATCGCACCGAGAACCCTCGCAATCGCGGGGGTTCTTCCCTTTTCTATCGGTCGCGAATATTTTTTTTTTCAAAGAATTTGTTGACATCATGTATTGGGCGTGGTAATATCATTTTTGTCGCCGCGAAATGAACGCGCCGAATTGAATAGCCTGATCTGTTAGCTCAGCTGGGAGAGCACCATCTTGACAGGGTGGGGGTCAGTGGTTCGAGCCCACTACAGATCATATAGAAGAACCCTTACATTGTAAGGGTTCTTTCCTTTTTCATAATTCCTTCCTGTTCGGGGGAAGCTAACCAAAAAGCGTTGGTGACCGAACCGATGACCAAAATTCCGCGCGTGATTCGTTCCCTTCTTTCGAAAAAAATACAGAAGAGCCGTACAAAGCAACCTGACCCGAACCATCCGGAACGCCTCGTCGCGGACCTGCATCGGAATATCGCGAACATTCGAGCGGAATTCGGACAGAGCATGGACATCATCGTCTCTCTGCACCGCGACCCGACGGCGGGGAATCCCGAGGTCGGCATCGTCTATGTCGACGGACTGGCGAACCCCTCCATCGTTCAAGAGATGATCAAAGAGCCGTTGATTCGAGCGAATGCCGTCCGCGGCGTGAAGAACAAAATGGACTTTATCCGCAATCAGATCCCCGCGATCGAACATGCAAAGCCGATCGTCGATTACCAAGGCGTCTACGAGGCCGTCCTATTAGGAATGACCGTCATTCTGGCGGACGGCTACGATTATGGACTGACGGCCAACTCGATCGGAGGGAAGGAGAGGTCCGTCGAGGAACCTTCCACCCAATCCGTCGTAAGGGGATCGCGGGAAGGATTTACGGAATCCATTCACACCAATATTTCTTTGCTTCGCAAGCGGCTTCGCACCCCGAAGCTATGGCTCGAGACGATGACCCTCGGGACGCTTTCGCGAACGCAAGTCGGCATCATGTACATTCAAGGCGTCGTTAACGAGCAGGTAGTCGAAGAAGCGAGAAAAAGATTGGCTCGAATCGAAATCGACGGGGTCCTGGAGAGCGGATACATCGAAGAACTGATTCAAGACGAGACGTTCACGCTCTTCCCCACGATGTACAATTCGGAGCGTCCCGACGTCATCGCCGCGGGACTGCTCGAGGGGCGAATCGCCGTCTTGGTGGACGGCACCTCTTTCGTCTTGTTGGCGCCCGCTCTGTTCGTCCAATTTTACCAATCGGCGGAGGATTATTATCAACGGGCCGAATTCGCGACGCTGATTCGAATGCTCCGATATGTTTGTTTTTTTATTTCGTTGCTTGCGCCGTCGCTGTATATCGCGATTACGACGTTCCACCAAGAGCTGCTCCCCAGCGGCTTGTTGATCAGCCTTGCCGCGCAGCGGGAAGGGGTTCCTTTCCCCGCCTTCGTCGAAGCGTTCTTAATGGAGGTTACTTTCGAAATTCTTCGCGAAGCGGGGGTGCGATTGCCGAAGACCGTCGGGCAGGCGGTTTCGATCGTCGGCGCGCTGGTTATCGGGCAAGCGGCCGTAGAAGCGGGACTGGTCTCGCCGGCCATGGTCATCGTCGTCGCCATCACCGCGATTTCGAATTTCGTCATTCCCGCGTTCAATATGGGGATCTCCATCCGGATCTTACGTTTTATTTTAATGTTGTTCGCCGCCGCCTTCGGGTTATTCGGCACCATCGTAGGCGTGATCGCTCTCGTCCAACATTTGTGCGGACTTCGTTCGTTTGGAGTTCCCTATATGTCTCCCATGGGGCCATTCAATCTTGCGGACCAGAAGGATACGATCCTTCGGTTGCCGCAATGGGGATTGTTTTCCAGGCCTCGTTTTCTCAGTAAAAATAAGATTCGAGAAAATATGGCGTCGACCGGGCAGGGCCGAGGCTTAAAGTAAGGAGTATATGTACAATGCGAATCCGGAACTTTCGATGGGGGGTGGCGGCGCTGGGGGCGCTCGCGCTTCTTACCGGGTGCTGGGACCGCCGCGAGCTGAACGAATTGTCCATCGTAGCGGGAATGGGACTGGACGCGAAAGACGAACGAGTTCAAGTGTCCGTACAAATCGTTAATCCTTCCGAAGTCGCGGCGAAGAACGGCGGAGGGAAATTCAGTCCGCCCGTGACGACATTGAAGGTTACGGAAAAAACTACGGTTGAAGCGCTCCGGAAGCTCACCGTCGTCTCGCCGAGAAGAATCTATACCTCTCATCTTCGCATCTTGGTCATCGGCGAACAATTGGCGCGGCAAGGCGTCATCAAAGTGATGGACGGCATCTCTAGAAATCATGAGATCCGAAGCGACTTTTATTTGATCGTGGCGAAGGACGCGACCGCCGAGAAGGTGCTGGAAGTGTTGACGCCGATCGAAAAAATTCCGGCCAATAAATTGTTCGATACGTTGGAAATCTCCGATAAGCTATGGGCGCCGACCGTCAAAATCGAATTGGACCGATTCGTGTCGGATCTTACGAATCCGACGAGAGATCCCGTTCTAACGGGGATCGAGATCGCCGGCGATGCGGAGAAGGGAGAGACCGAAGAAAACATGGAGCGCGTATATCCTTACTCGAATTTGAAATACTCGGGCATTGCGATGTTCAAGGGCGATAAGCTGATAGGTTGGCTAACCGAAGAAGAGAGCAAGGGCTACAATTACATAATGGGCAACGTGAAAAACTCGGCGGGCCGGCTTGCCTGCCCGAGCGGCGAAGGCGTGATCGGAGTCGAGGTCATCCGCACGCAATCCGACGTGACCGGCAAAGTCGTGGGGGGAAAGCCGGAAATCCGAATCGATCTTCAGGTCGAAGAAGATATTGGAGAAGTGCAATGCGACATCGATCTCTTGAAGCCCGGGACGATCGAGAAGCTGGAGCGCAGGTCGAACGAGAAAATCAAGCAAATGATGGAATCGGCGATTCGCAAAGCGCAAGAAAATCAAACGGACATTTTCGGCTTCGGGGACGCGATCGAGGATGCGAATCCCGCCGCTTGGCAGGAGCTGAAGAAGGAGTGGGACTCCCATTTTACGAACCTCGACGTAACGATACAGGTGGATGCCCGATTCCGCCGATACGGGACTACGACGGAGCCGTTAGTACAGGAGTGAGCGATCATGTGGTCGGTGGCAGGCATACTCATCGCGGGCGGATGCATCGCGCTTATCGAAGCGCCCGGGCTCGCCAGGAAAGGACGATGGCGGGAGCTGTTCGTGTTCTTCGTCGTCTTGTCGATCGGCGTCGCCGTTAGTACGCTGCAGGCGCTCCATGTCGCGCTTCCGAATCCCGTGGATTGGATTACGGCGATTCACAAGCCGATCAGCGATGCGCTGCTCGGACCATCGAAGTAAGAGGAGAGACGCGCTTTGGTCGAAAAAGGGAAGATAGGAGTCCATCAACTGACGATTCTGACGGTTTTGTTTACGGTCGGCAGCTCGATTCTCATCGCGCCTTCCGGACTCGCTTCCGCGGCGAAGCAAGATGCGTGGGTCGCGGCGATCGTCGGCTTGATCTCCGGCTTAGCGATGGTCGGTTTTTATAACTTGATCTTAACTCGATTTCCTTCCTCCACTTTAGTGCAATACAGTCAGGAGGTATTGGGCAAATGGGCGGGAAGAGTCGTCTCGTTTTTATATTTTTGCTACTTTTTCCTCCTCGCCGCTTTCGTATTACGAAATATCGGCGATTTTTTGACGACGCAGGTACTGCCGAACACGCCGATTCATTTTATCCATGCTTTCTTCTTATTAGTCATCATTATGGGGCTACGCAACGGGTTGGAAACGTTCGCTCGAACGGCGGAAATTTTCTTTCCGTGGATGATCTTTTTCTTTCTGATAATGCTATTCCTGCTACCGCCTCAATTCGATTTTCACAACGTAACGCCGATCCTTGGATACGGGATCAATCCGGTCATTACCGCTTCCATCCCGCTGCTGAGCACGCCGTATATGGAGATCGTCGCGTTCTTTATGATTTATCCGTCGGTAACGAACGCGCCGAAGGCGAGGAAAGCGCTCTTCGTCGGGGTACTGATCGGAGGGTTTCTGTTAATTCTTATTTCCCTTTTGTCCATTTTGGTATTGGGGGCCGATATTACGGCGAGACAGACATATCCTAGCTATACGCTGGCCAAGAAGATCAGCATCGGCGATTTTCTCGAGCGGTTGGAGGTGATTATGGCGGGGATCTGGTTTATTACGATTTACTTTAAACTCGGAATTTCTTTTTACGCTTCCGTAACGACCTTCGCGGAGCTGTTCCGATTGAAAGAAGCCCGCCCGTTGTATTTGCCCTTCGGCATGATCATGGTCGTGCTATCGGTCGTCGTATACCCGAATATCTCGGTGTTTATGCAGTTCGCGTCGAAAATCGACTTTCCTTCCTCGATCCCGTACGCTTTCGTTTTTCCGTTTCTGATCTGGTTTGTTGCAGTCGTTCGTAAGAAGGGATATATAGAAGAGAAGGACCTGGGATAATTTGGACGTTGCGATGTCGAACGCGCCATGGTATTATGATCTTCCGCCCGAAAGAGAGGCGGCAGCGAAACGGTCTTCTCCTGAAAATACCAGTTGCAAGAAGATTGTAAATGTGATAAATTAATCTTCCGGCCGCTTGAGCGAGTCGGACGAGCAACACCGAGTAAGACAAGCTTGCTCCTTGAAAACTGAACATGAGCCGGAGTTTTTTCGCAGGCGAGGAACTCGCCGAGAAAAAATCTCCAAGCATATGCTTTTTTAAAGAAGTAAAGCTAGCTTGTAATGAGCGCAGCATATTGAACTACCCTTTTTGGAGAGTTTGATCCTGGCTCAGGACGAACGCTGGCGGCGTGCCTAATACATGCAAGTCGAGCGGAGTGTTCCCTTCGGGGTTCACTTAGCGGCGGACGGGTGAGTAACACGTAGGCAACCTGCCCA